>NZ_VWWO01000003.1:600000-900000 GCF_011752935.1 Chitinophaga sp. Cy-1792 | reverse complement strand
CTCTCCTATCTGCACCCTGGCCCAGTATACATCTACATCATCATTAAATACAATGGTTACGAGCGACAACCCGAATCTCGAAAAGCTCCGGATCTGTTTTAGTCCGGGTATATTACTGCAAGACTGTTCTATAGGGAAAGTAATCAGGCGTTCCACATCAGGGGCGCCCAAAGAAGGTGATACAGTAATGACCTGTACCTGGTTATCCGTAATATCCGGTACGGCATCAATAGGCAGACGGGTAACTTCATACCCTCCCCAACCTATCAATGCTATTACAAACAAGCCAATAATCAGCTTGTTCTTTACAGAAAAGCTAATAATTCTGTTTAGCATATCCTAAATCTTAGATCAATATGGTACAATTACATGCTTTCACTTGTTTCTCAAGTGAATAACTACATGATTATTTAAAAAGTTTATGACTATGCAGTCACTTTGGGAGGGCGGAATAAAGAAGATACAGCAGGTTCGGGGAGATAATGATCCTTCAGGATCGGATAGGTTTTTTCTGCAATATTTGATTCCTGCTGCTGCCGGAGCGTGGTTACACGTTCCTGTGGTATATAGGTCTGCTGCAATACCTGGATATTGACACGCTTAAAAGGTAATTGCATATCCCTGTCTTCATCATCGTCATGGTCATCCTGGCCGCAATAGTGCATAGACAGGAAGTCGCCCACAGTCAGGTCGTTGTTTAAGCGGTGGTGCTCTTCGTAATGAATCACCAGTAAAGGCAGCTTTAACAATTGATCAACTGTGGTATTATGCAGAATAAATATGAAAAATAATATGTATGCAAATACTCTTTTCACAAGGCCGCAAAGATATAAAAATAAGGCCATCACTTTTTTAAAATTTTTGATATCTTGTTGCATTGTAAACCTCATCTTATGAACGACTGGATGCTCGAGTCCATCATGCTGGAAGGACAACGTGTGCTTTTAATGCCTGTTACTGAAGAAGACGTTGAAGACATTGTACAGGTCAGCCTGGACCCACGTATATGGACCTTTATGCCCATCAGCGGAACAGAAAGCGAGATTCGCTCATCGCTGCAGCAATCGCTGTCAGACAGGGAAAAGAAAGTCGCCTACCCTTTCATCATCATCGACAAACTCACCAACAGGGTCATCGGCAGCACCCGCTTCCTCAACGCCCATTCCGAACACCATACCGTGGAAATCGGCTGGACATGGTTCATCCCGCCCTACTGGGGCAAAGGCTACAATGAGGAATGCAAACTGTTGCTGCTCAACTACTGCTTCGATGAATTAAAAACCATCCGCGTAGGCTTCACCGCCGCTGAAAAAAATACCTGGTCAAGAACCGCCATAGAAAACATCGGTGCAAAATTCGAAGGTATATTACGCAATATCGTTATACGCCACGACGGCCGCCGCAACTGCGCCATCTATAGCATCACCGAAGAAGAATGGCCCGAAACAAAAACCGGCCTGGAGAAATTAGCCAAAGAAAAATTTAAGATGAAACAAATCATATAAATCAAATACTATCGCAAGATTCGGGTTTTCCACCGATAGCCGCCCATCTACCTTTGCAGGACAATTCAATATATTATGCAATTGCATCCTGACAAACACAACTGGCCGGAAATCACCCGCACACTGCAACAACAAGGCTTTGTCATCGTACCCGATGTGCTAAGCGATGCCGAATGTGAGCAGCTGAAAAACGACTATACCATCACTTCCCATTACCGGAAAGTCATTCATATGGAACGCTACCGTTTCGGTAAAGGAGAATATAAATATTTCAGCTATCCACTCCCTCCCATCATTCAGCAGTTACGGGAAAGTATATACGAAAAAATTGCCCCTGTAGCCAACACCTGGATGCAGCAACTGCAATTATCCGTACACTACCCGGAAACACATGCGGAAATGAAGGAAATATGCCACCAGCAACAACAACAGCTGCCCACCGTGCTGATATTAAAATATGAAGCCGGCGGTTTTAATACCCTTCACCAGGATTTATATGGCGAGATATTTTTTCCGATACAGATGGTTTTTATGCTCGATCAGATCGGTGAAGATTATGAAGGGGGTGAATTCGTTATCACAGAACAGATTCCAAGGGCACAATCCAAAGCCAATGTATTAAAGCCCGGCAAAGGCGCTATGCTGCTTTTCGCGACCAACTACCGGCCGGTAAAAGGTACCCATGGTTTTTACAGGGTGAATATGAAACATGGGGTAAGTCCGTTGCATAGTGGGCAACGGTATTCGTTGGGGGTTATTTTTCATGATGCTTTGACGTAGTTGCTCGCAAAGTACGCAAAGGTGCGCCTTCGGCGCTGATGTTCCGCTTCGCGGGGTCGCAAAGCAGCATAAGCAGCAGAGCAGCAAAGACCTACATTTTATTGTTTGTAAGGCTTAGGTTTGTTTTTTACAAACCTAATAACAGCATAAGCAGCAGAGCAGCAAAGACCAACATTTTGTTGTTTTATCAAGTTATGATCTTAAACAATAAAACACAATCCTTGGCTGCTCTGCTGCTTATGCTGCTTTGCGAGAAAAAAAAAGCGCCGCAGGCGGACGGTCAACACGCCCTGGCATTATTATTCAGTATTATTTATTCAGAATTTTCTCGAGTGTTTTCTCAAGCTTCTCCCCACGCAGGTTAGATGCCACAATATTACCCTGCGGATCTAACAGGAAGTTGGTAGGGATACCGGAAACCATATACATCTTAGAGATATCACCATTCCACCATTTCAGCTCACTTACATGGTGCCATACCAGGCCATCTTTCGCGATAGCCTCTTCCCATGCAGCTTTCTGACCAGGTCTGTCGAGTGATACACCCAATACATCAAAGCCTTTATCTTTAAATTTGTTATAAGCCGCTACTACGTTAGGATTTTCTGCACGGCAAGGACCACACCAGCTGGCCCAGAAATCGAGCAGCACATATTTACCTTTCAGGTCAGATAATTTCAGCGTTTTACCATCAGGTGTTTCAGCAGCAAAATCTGGTGCTGGCTGTCCTGGCGCAAACTTAGCAGACTTTTCAATTTCACCGTTGATACGTTTACCCAGCTCCGTAGCTTTCAGGGCAGGCGTAAATGCAGCAAAGGTTTCCTGAATTGGTTTCACATCTTCAATACGCCTGGAGGTTTGTGTACCCAGCATGTATAATGCTACATAACTGCCTTTATGGCTTTTGATCCACTTGTCGCGCAGGTCAGACTGCTGCTCCCATACCTGGTTAAACTTATCACTGAAAGCATGCAGCCCGGTAGTATCGTTCGGATTGATTTTCATGCGCTCCATGCCTACTTTGCGTAAAGAGTCGATTACTTTGGTTGCCGGTGTCAGCGCAGCTTTATAGCCAACGTAGTCATTGTTCAGTTTGGAACCAGTCACTTTACTTCCAGCAAAGAAATCAGTATCCGCGGGCTTTGCAGCAGGTGTGATCGATACTTTATCACCCGGACTCAGGAACAATGACTGACGGCCGTACACCGGATGATCTTTGTCGTGGTTGTTAAAGCTGAAAGTCAGCGCCTTAGACTCTTCTGCTGTATTGGTATAAGTAAATGCGCCATTGGTAATGACAGCGGAGTCGATGTACTTCCTGGAAGTATTCTCCCCTTCACCGGAGAATATGTAAACGATACCACCATTATAGGCAGCAGGCATTTTACCATTTACGGTGTAAGGTTTTTCCTGTGCGAACAGGGATACACCCGCACAGAGTGCGGTGGAAAGAAGGATGGTTTTTTTCATTTTTTTAAGGTTGGTTTGGTAAAACAAATCTACAATTTCCCTATATACCTCCGCTTACCGGATATAATTGTATTCTCCCACTGGTACCGCAAAACGTAATACTTTCCTTTATAGGGGACCGCCCTAGGCGATCCCCTATAAAGGAAAGTCCCCATGCCGAAGGCATGGGGACTTTCCGGGAAAAAACATATGAAACGAATCAATTCGGCGACATACCATCGTATTTATCTAATAAGTCTGCCAGCTCCTTTACTCTGTCCGGATACTGGGACGCGAGGTTGGTCACTTCTCTATAGTCTTCTCTCAGGTTAAATAACTCCACTAGCTTTTCGCCGGTGGTTTTATTTACCGTGCGGCGGTATTTCCAGTCGCCCACGCGGATAGCTTCCGCTACACCGTAGTTCACGTAGTAGATAGGAGAATGCTTGTAATGCGCCATTTTACCGGTCAGGAGGCTGTCTACCGGCTCACCATCTATGCGGCGCTCTTTAGGCAAAGGCGCGCCTGTCCAGCGGGATAAGGTAGGCATGATGTCCATGCTTGTAAAGGCATCGGTGATGGTTTTACCGGCAGGAACATGGTTTTTCCAGTATACGATAAACGGTACGCGGTGGCCGCCTTCGTAGGTATCCCCTTTATGTCCCCGGAATACATTCTGACTGCCTACATGCCATGGTTTGGTGTGGCCATCTTTGGCCATACGGTCCGGAAAATCTATCCATGGCCCATTATCACTGGTGAAGATGAAGATGGTGTTTTCCAGCATCCCTTTCTTTTGCAGCGCCTGCCACAGGCGGGCAAGGTTGCCGTCTATCTCTTCAATCACATCGCCGTATAAACCACCGGCACTATGCCCTACATACTTGCTGCTGGCAGCTACCGGCAGGTGCGGCATGTTGTGCGCCAGGTACAGGAAGAAAGGTTTGTCTTTACGCTGTTGCTCCACGAAGCGGATGGCCTCATTGGTATAGAGCGTTGTGAGCGAAGTATCTTCTGGTTTGTAGATGACCGGTGTTCTGTCGCGGAATATTTTGATGGTAGTATCTGTTTGTACATAGGGCGCACGGTAATCGTGACTGTACAGCATACCGAAGTAATGATCGAAGCCTTGTGCAGTAGGCAGGTTATATGGCTGGATATCTCCCATATGCCATTTACCGATCATTTGCGTATTATAGCCCACTGCTTTGAGCATTTCTGCTATGGTGACATCTTCATCCGGCAAGCCGATCTTATAGCCCGGAGGGATAGGGAAATTCAGCTGCGACCGGGTGGGGTAACGTCCTGTCATCAGGGAAACCCTGGAAGGCGTACAGGTAGGCGACGACACCATATAGCCCGTAGCCTTTACGCCCACGCTGGCAACAGAGTCCAGGAAAGGTGTCTGTATCTGCGGATTACCAAAGCTGCTCAGGTCACTGTATCCCATATCATCGGTGAGCACAATAATTACATTTGGCCGCTGCTGCGCATAGGCGGCACCGAGGGTTCCGGTGGCCAGCAGCATACTTAAAACTAGTTTCTTCATTGTTTACTCTTTACCATGTTGATTGCTGCGTAAGATGCGCATATATCCCTTTCTTGGCGGGGACCAGCCAAAGATAATACCTGCTTTTATCAAAAACACGACAAAATATGGTAAAATAGGAATCGCCTGGCCAATAGTGACTACGGGAACAGTCATTATTAGAAACCAGGCGACATCAACGGAACAGTTGGCCTTGAAAATGAAAGCTGAGTATAGAACAATTAAAAATGATAGATAGATCCAGCTGGACCAAGTTTCAATTATCCAGTCTGATTTTGGGGTCTGCTTTAAACAGAAACTTTGTATAGCATATACGTATTTTTAGTAACCAGGGTTTTGGACCAGGTTAGGGTCTCTTATTATGTCATTATTTGGGAATGGCAACACCGCCGCCTCTTTTCTCCAGGTGCCTCCCTTAGCAGTGGTCACGGTACTCATCACAGCATCAATGGTATTGGTTCGTTTCAGGTCTATCCACCTGGCGCCAAATTCAGTGAATAGTTCCCTTCTCCGCTCTGTTAAAATTTCGGCAATCAGACTGTCTTTAGATTGTATCACCACCGGCAGCAGACCAGCTCTTTGCCGGATTCTATTAAGATCATTCAACCCGGAATCTAATTTATTCTGTTGTGCCCTGGCTTCCGCCCTTATCAAAAATTGCTCACCCAAGCGAAATACGGTTCGATATTCAGTTGTAGGTGCAGCTATTTTATAACTTTGATATTTAAAAGGGCAGTAGTATATTTTTCCTCCATTGGTAACTGGTCTGATCCACGTTGATAAACGCTGATCTGTATTGGAGAACAGATTCACAACATAGGAAGAAAGCGAAACAGGATGATTATTGTCAGGAACAGTCAGAATATTAAATGTAAATCCTTCATCAGTGTTATACGAATTAGAGACGGTCTGGAGCTGCCAAACTGCTTCATTGCTATTCTTTAGAAATACACTTTTTAGCGGGACTAATGAAAACATAGCGTTATTGATTGTTGCTGTAGCAGTTTGCTCTGCATTAACCCAATCATTTTGCAATAAGTATACTCTTGCCAATAAGGCATTCGCCACACTTTTCGTTGGCCGAACCCGCTCTGTAGTAGTTTTAAGTAGTGATACGTCTAGGAAGTTATCATTCAGATCCTGGCTAGCCAACATCAAATCACTGACTAAATTCTTCAGAATCGTCTGTTTGTCAGTTTTGGCAATGATCTTATTCACCGCATAATCAATTGAAGTAGTATAAGGTACATCCCCATATATATTAATTAAATAATAATACATCAGCGATCTCAAAAACAAGGCTTCACCTATTACCTGACTTTTTACAGCCGGAGTTAAGTCTTTTCCATAATTATTAATGCCGTCAATTATCGTATTACAGCGATATATGTATTTATAGCAACCAGTTGTATATCCTACCCCAATCTGTTGACCAAGCGCGTTTGAATAGTAAGCAGAGTATACTGTATTGGATGTTATTCCTAACGTTAATTCATCCGACAGCATGCCTAAGAAAAAGGAGGTAGCGGCCAAGTTCCCTTCCGTTTTTATGTTCTCTCTTGCCAGGTCTGCCAATATTCCTGTACTAACTGAGATGGTACTTGCATCGTTAGAATAAACATTCCCTGTGCTAATACTCGTAACCGGCACAGGAACATCTACCAACTTTGAACACGCGTTTAGGCCCATTATAAAACATAATAGTATATACGGTCTACCAAATATAATGATGTGTCGATTGCGGCAATTGAAATGCTTCATCATGAATTTATCGAGTTTTGAATTCAACATACTATTGTCTGACAAGTGCGTGAACTTATAATCCTACCTTAACGCCAAATGTAACCGTTCGTAACAGCGGTAGAGCTCCATTATTATTAACCTCAGGATCTGAACCACTATAAGGAGAAAATGTCAACAAATTCTGACCATAAACAAAAACAGACAGGTTGCTTAAATGCAAACGTTGCAGCACTGGTTTCTGAAACTGATAAGTGATAGCAATATTCTTTAACCGCAGAAAAGAAGCACTTTCAATTCCGCCAGTAGAATTACTTAAATTCCCAAATCCATCAAACCCATCAAAATTCGCAAGTGGCTTTTGCCATGTTGCATCATCACCCGGTTTTTTCCAATAGTCTTTGTATCTGGCTGACATATTGAACGGACCATATCCGAAATAACCAAATAAGGAACCTTTTGGCCCTTGCTGTTTAACATACATCCAAAACATGTCAATGGAAAATCCTTTATAGGAAAATGTATTACTCCAGCCGGCAGTAAAGGTAGGAACTGTATTATAGTAAGCATTCATCGTATCTGGATCACTGACAATTTTATGTTGTTTATCATAAAACTGATAAATGCCGGTAGCTGGGTCAACACCTGCATAGGTATATAATTTTTGACTGGTAATTGGCTTTCCTATTATATAAGTTCCTTGATAGCCAGAATTAGAAAAGTTTGCGAAACGTACTAATTCATTCTTTGGTATGGTTGCATTCAATGAAGATGTCCAATTCACCTTTCCTAATTTCACATTATTACCGGTCAGCAAAAATTCAAATCCACTATTCCGGACTGTTGCTGGCAAATTCATGGCAATCCCGCCATAACCAGAAAATGAGGGCTGTTGAGAAAAAAGTAATTGATTCGATGATTCATTTCTGTAATAATTGACATCCAGTAACAAATGATCCTTGAAAACCCCAAGGGTAATTCCCGTATTCAATTTCTTTGTTGACTCCCATTGTAAATCTTTGTTCGCCAAGCCACTGATTTGATAAGTTGAAATACCCTGATAAGGTATTGGGGAGACATAAGAAGGTGTATAAAGGGCAATGTACTGATAATCACCTATTTGATCATTTCCAGTAGTACCATAACTTAGCTTCAATTTCCCAAAGCTCAAAAAGCCGATATTACGTTTGATGAATGTATTTTCTGAAAATATCCACGCGCCAGCAGCAGATGCAAAATTATGCATTTGGTTACCAGGACCAAACCTGGAAGAAGCATCTCTTCGTGCAGTAAGTGTCAAGACATAGGTTTCGTTATAATTCCAATTTAAGCGGCCAAATAACGCCGCATATTTATACAGGTATTTAAGAAATGGGCCATAAGTAAGGGTGGAGGCCGCCAAGGGATTCTCCATCACCTGATCATTTACGTAACCGTATCCTTGCATACCAGAAGTTTGTGTATTCGATCTTTGAATGCTGCCGCCAACAAGTGCCTCCATCCTGGATTTTCCATGATTAAATAAATAGCTGGCTTGCGGTTCCCAAATCCAGGATTTCATGTAATTATTACCATACTGAGCCTGTCTGGCATATTGCCCAGCAGATTTTTGGAGCTCTGGTGTATTTGACTTAAACGGAAAATATCCAAACTGATCTCCGGTCAAATAAGTAAATCCAAGCGAGGATGTGATCTTAAGATTTTTTACAATTTCATATCCCACCTGCAGGTTATTCATCAAATTAATGGTATTACTCCTTGTATATTGTAACAGCAATGCTGCCGGATTATTGAATGGGTTTATCCAAGTGCTGTTCCCATTGGGGTCTGGCGCCCAATTAATATCACCACTTTGGGTATATAAGGGGGGGGCATTCGGGGCAATAGTCAATGCGGGACCAACCAGATTAGTAGTAGGTAGCTTAGAATAATTATAGACTTCATTCCCAGAGAAAACCAGGCGGAACTTACTATTCGATGAAGTTTGGGTAATACTAAAATGAAGCGCTCCCATGGTGTTATTAAAATCGCCTGGAAAAACGGTAGTTTCTTTTCTATAGGTACCGGATAATAAAAAGCGCGTTAAGTCCTTGCCACCAGATACTGACCCAGCAATATCTGTTATGGTAGCCTGATTCCCCATCAATACATTCTGCCAATTTGTATTGGCCGTCGAATCCCATAACAACAAATCAGGAGCAAGTATCATATCAGGTACAGTACCAGGGGCATTTTCATAAGCAGTCCGCCGCATCTGCAAATAATCCGGTGTACTGAGTACCGGGACACGCCCAGTTACATGGCCAGTACCCACCTGTGCTCTTAAATCCACAGCGGTTCTTCCGGCAGCAGCACTTTTAGTGGTGATCAAAATAGCGCCGTTTGCAGCCCTTGATCCATAAATACTGGTAGCATCCGCATCTTTCAGGACTTCTATTCGTGCGATATCCTCCGGATTGATAAATGCTAGCGGGCTTGGTGGAGGTGCTGTAGTGGTTGGGTTCCAGTTATCACCTAAAATACCACCAAATGCAACAAAATTACTACCTATAAAGGGTACGCCATCGACTACATAAAAAGGATCACTGCCCTTAATAATACTATTCTGCCCCTGAATCCGGACCTTCATTCCATCACCAGGAACTCCGGAGGATGGTTGAATATAGATGCCCGGCACCCTTCCCTGTAAGGCCAATAATGGATTATTAACAGGCTGGGTTTCAATATCGTGTGAAGAAATCGATGAAATATTACCTGTATTGAATCTTTTCGACGTTCTACCATACGCCAATACCACGGCTTCATCCAGGTTATTCGTAGATTTATCCAGGGTAACCAAAAGATAGGGCTCTGCCAATACTGCCTTGTTTACAAACCCCATACAGCGCACTTCCAGCCTGGTATGATTTGCCACATTCTTCAATATAAACTGTCCTAGTGCATTAGTAGTGGTTCCATTTTTTGTCCCTGTCACTATTATTGTGGCCCCTGGAATAGGGGCTCCGCTTGAATCTACTACTTTTCCTTGCATATTATTGGCTGTATCTATATGCATAGTTAAGTAAACGTTGTAATCATAGGTATGAACAGATGCACCTGCAGGAGAAAAGTAGAAAAGCAGGATCCATCCCAATATTAGTATAGTTATATATCTCATGTTGGAAATTCTAGCTGGTGAAACCAATTAGGATCATTATCTATATAATGAGAAGGGATGATAATAATAGGGATACTAAAAATCTATTTTAGTTAACGGTTCATTAACGGGACCATTATTGGAACCTAACTGGCAGCATTTTATCCTGGATCAATGCTGGATCAGACTCAATTCAGCAGGTAGTTAGAAATAATCAAGGTAAACAAGCAATCTTATCAGTAACACTAACGGTAATGGACATTGTAAAATTAATACGAAGTGCACAACGAATCTGAAAACTTTGTCATGATCGGCATGCCAAGTGTAAAATAATTAATTGACAAAATATTCAGGAAACGGTACTTCTGCCTCGATAAGGCGATCAATAATAAAATAAAACTCTTTATCTACATTTAGATAAAGAGTACAACTTTTCATTTTATTTTATGCTTTCCAATCTATTTATTGCATCCAATCGGGCATGGCCTCATCTTTTAAATAATAATTAAAATAGGACTTTAATCTATAGCTAAAATCGATCGCCTTCTCCCCAAATATCCCATGGTTTCCTTCCAGATATTCAATAAGCCATACGTTTTTTTTGAAATATCGCAATGCATTAAAATAAGCAATGGCAGTTTCTATAGAGCATACATCGTCGTACTTAGTATGCATTATCAGCAATGGTGTATTACAATCCTTCACATGAAAATAGGAGGAATTTTGAATATACTTATCTAAACCCTTCCATAGATCAGTTCTCATACGGCCCTGACCGTAAAGAAAATAAGGAGCCAAACCTATTCCATTATTGCTGACTTCTCCATAACTAGTAACAAAATTACTAAATGCTGAAGCCGCATTTGCAGCCCGAATTCCATCGAAATGAGTTACAATATAGTTCACCTCCGTCCCTCCCCAACTGCACCCTTGTAATCCAATCCTTTCAGGATCAATCCATCTGTTTTTTTTAAGTGCATTTAATGCTGGCACAAAAGAAGCCAGCACCCCCGGCATAGGATCCCCCTCTTTAGCTGTAACATCAGGCAGAAATACGGCATAACCGGAATGTAAATAATCAAAGACGTTCAAAGTACAACCGTTATCAAGATAAGCTGGTTCCTGATTAATGAACAGATTATCGGCAAGTTTCTCATAGATCTTTATCACTACAGGATATTTTTTAGTCGTATCCAGGTTGGGAGGAATAAATAATGCACCATAGGACGTAGTACTGTCATTAATTTGCCAACTTAACAATTTTGTCTCATAGCGATTCTCCTGCTGTTCTGGAAAAACATCTGACACTAACTCAAAATGCTTAAAGTCTGATGTATAATATATGTTAGTAGAACTATTAGGGGCAGTTTTGAACACTAAATACTCATTTCTGTCAGCCGCTTTCCAAAAAGCCTTATTATGGGCACCATCAATAGCAAGATTGCCATCACATTGAAAAAAGCATTGCCCCAGGTAAAGTATCTGAGGTTCTTTGCCATCCAATCCAGCTGCAACAAAACCATTCTCTTTCGTGTCAGTTTTGAAAGCATTCAATATCCACTTATCAGCTATCCTGGCTCCTATCTTAGCTCCGTTGGCAGCCTGAAAGGTCAATACAATTTTATTTCTCCGGCCAAAACCATTTGTGATACAGCGAGCAGCATCCCTCCCCGTAATATCTATTCTCCAGATATCAAACTTATCATATATCCACACTATATTCCCATTACTATCCGGATCCCAGGCGGCAACCCCTCGTACTACATTTCTAAAGTCATTTAAATATGGGGTTCCCCAATCAACATTTGAAGGCGTAATTACTCTGGTGCATTCCAACCACCTATCATAAGCCACATAGGCCTTAATTGAATCAACATAACCTATTCTATAGCGTTTATTCGGAGACTCATTCAAATCACCAAATGTTCTCATTTGGGCTATTTTTTGCTTGGTAAACAATGAATCGGAGACAACTCCGGATGAAAGATTAGCATAAACTAAGCGCGCCTTTTCAGCAGTATCATTTTGTGTATCCTGAGCAGACAAATCAGAAAAAATAACCGAGTTTTCTATTGTATTTAAAGGTAATAATGCATTATTACTTATCGTATAGCCAACACCATTTCGGTAATCAGCCAGGATAAAAATATCTTTCGCATTGGTATTTTTACTAACCTGTGTTTGATTACCTCTGCCATATATCTTCAATTTAGCACCAATACCATCTTTCTTCTCGACAGGAAGCTTAGTCATAGAAAGTTTGACAATACCTCTATCAGTATTCAATTGACTATTCTGATCAGCAACAATTGACACATTGCTAATTATCATGCTATCAATTGGAACATGTAACTTAACGGCATTAAACGTATTCTCTTCAAATCTCCATATAGCAATAGCGCTATCTAAGACCCCTAAATTGGACACATTCTTTATATCTCTATTCAGCGTATTTATAACAAGGGCTTTATCATTTTGCACATATCCAAGTGGTCGAACGTTTCCCGGTTTCATATTAATACTTATCTCCGTAGACTTCAAGTTAGCATCTATACATCTAAGCGTAGTACCACCTCTATTTGAGTAGGCAACAATAATCTTATTTGTATTAGAAGACGAAACCCAATAAGTATCTGGTATATCCAGTATCACTTTTCCATTAAGTGTATAGATAGAAAAATGCATTGATTCCCCTACCTCCTTTGACAGGACACCTACTAAGTACTTATCTAAAGATTTAATCAAATAAAATAAAACAACATTCGTTAATTCAACTGGTTTCTGACGATCTGTATATTGCATTCCATTTTGTACAAAAATCAACCTCCCATCATCTGTCTGCACTAAACTATACTTGCTATCACCAGTAATTTTAACATTAGTCGACGAATGATTCAAGTCATACTTCCAAGGCGACTTAACTGATTTCACAAAAACAGTTTCCTTCGTATCGGATTTAGTTTCCATCTCTATACCATAAACTACATATTTCCCATCAGGCGAGTAGTCATACACCCTAGATATTTTCTTCCAACTTTCTATCGCTGTTTCTATTTGCGCATGAGTTGTTCTGACAATAAATATTAAACTCGCAATTAGGACAATTATAAACTTTCTTAGGAACATTAAGTCGATAAATTTATATGAATGAATATTTTTGACGCCATCTACAACACATAACAATACCGTTTTAAATTTGCAACTGGCCAATAAGAGGAATTTAGGGAAAACGTTTATTGCCTCATGGCACTAAACACAATTTCCACCTGAATATACAATTCAGGAGTCTCAACAAACATAAATTCAGACATACACCTCCTTGATGCTGCCACAACAACATCCATTATTTCCTTCTAAAAGTAAGGAATTTAGTCGCATATAAAAGTTATGCAACGGTTAATACGACAGAAAAACATTACGAAAAAAATAGATATACCTTGCCCAAACGATTAAATCATGTAATAACCTCTCCCTAAATGTCACTGGCCTCTATAAATTTGAAAAGTTAAATAAATCTTAGGCGTAGTCAGTTACCCTAATGGTAGGACAAGTAGTATTAAGTGGTTGTGTCGCCATAGTAGTAATAAAGAATTTATCCGGTTCGGTTGCAGTTGTGATTTCAAGTTGCTGCAGAGTTTTCACTCTACAAAAATTATTAACATCATCAATAGAAGTCATATAGAAAATCTTAATTCCTTTTGCTTTAGATGCGATTGCAAAGGAAGCAGCAGCAAGTAATAACAGCGTTGCGAGAGCGAATTTAGCTTGTTTCATAATGATTTTTTTAAAGGCTTAATTAAGAGGAAAGTTCTTACAACTCAAAATGATATGACCAAGACAGAAAACATTTGAGAAAAGATCACTTCTCCTTACCCAAACTTTGAGATCATTTCATTTTACCTCCGAAAAACCACTGGCTTACCAAAGTAGAAGCCGCCATAAATGGCGGCTTCTCTTAATCATAAAAATTTTTTAAAACTTTTATGCAGATGTTGTTACTCTGATGGTAGGGCAAGTAGCTTGTGCAGATTGTGTTGACAGAGTAAGAATTGTAAACTGACCAGGTACTGTAGCAGTAGTAAGTGTCAGATTCAGAGTAGTTTTCACACTGCAAAAACTATTAGCATCAGTAGAAGCTTTGTAGAAAACTTTAGGAGTTTTTGCTTTAGATGCAATTGCAAATGAAGCAACAGCTAATACTGCCAGAGATGCGAGAGCGAATTTTGCTTGTTTCATAATGATTATGCTTTTGTAAAAAAAGCTAAATTAAGATGTAACTTCCTATGATGTTATAGCACTACCTGAAACCATAGGAAATACTTTCCAGGTAGCTTATCCGGATAATTTTAAACTTATTTTTGTCAGAATATGGCACACCTACCTTGGCGACTTTCATCCTTACTACAATTATACCTCATTAAAAAACTATAGACACCAGTTGAACCATTCATTAGACCCATCGTTGTATCTACAATAAATGCCGTCTTCCAAAATCTATAATCCACTTTAAAAGAACTTAAGCTCAATAGAGTAGCTGCAATCCAAGATGCCCTGTGTTTCCACACCTTATCACCCAACACCGTTGCGGCCTCCAGATATAAATGACCAAGACCAGACATCCCTCTTAACCCATAATCATTCAGAATAATGTGATCAGGAATCTTTGTAAGTATTTCATTCAACAGATCGTCATATTGGGGATCAGCGCACTCTTTTTTATACATTAGCAATGCCAACACAAAACCCAACTCCCGACCAAGTGTATTGATTTGATCCCGATCAAACTGCCTCTTTTTGCTTAGGACTTTTTTAATAAAGATGGGGGTATAATACGATAGTATACTATCAATGGATAACCTTACTTTTTCATCTTTATAAACCGCATAATAAGCCAGCAGGAAGGTAAGGATGCCAGCAATTCCATTATCCATACTAAAGACGACATCGTTGGCTTCGTCCTTAGAAAATATGGTTAAACGGCCATGCTCATCCTGTATAGCCAGTACTGCGTCTAAAATCTGCTGCAACAAGCTGTTATAAGATGGATCATTTATCGCGTTTAAAGAGAAAATCAATGAATATCCCATCCCAGACAAACCAGTAGCAAAACTATAATTAGTGGGAAGGAAAGAGTAGCACTTTTTCATAGCAGGAACCACCAATGATCTCATGTCATCCAGCAAACCGCAAGCTAGCCCATCAGCCAAACACAACCCTACGCCTGCAGTACCTTCATAAAATCCAGGATACTTATTTGTCCATCGATCCACTCCATTTACCATATACTCCAGGTTGCTGTTATAAACCACACTCTCGCGGTTAATGATCATTTCACCCGAACGGGCAAGCCGGTACGCCAGGAGCAATGGACCGGATACTCCTATGGTCAACCAGGGATAAAGGACAAATTCATGTCTGAATGAACTCGACATCAGGTCACCGGTTTCCACAAGACCAAACCATCTTCCATTTTCCTCCAGGTTTAGCTTCGATTCATAAAAATTTCTGCATTGTTGCGCCAGGTCTTTTGAAGATATCGGTATCTTGACTTCACTCGATTGGGGTATGTTCGCATTTGACTTATATTTTTTTAATATTGTTGATAGTTGTATTGCTACTTCGGCAATACCCGGCCGCTCATTCCGATCCTGATTACAACAACTGCTTATCAATGTTGCGATCTCTCTATCGTTAGACAAGTGCAATGCCCGTTGATATAACTCTGCATGGTTCAACGCGTCTATAATCATTGGATGAATTCCCACCAAAGAGAAGAAAACAAGTGCCCCCAGGCTGAATATATCTTCCGAATAATCACCAATATCGTAGCGGTCTGGCGCGGTGTATCCCGGTGTGTAACCAGAGTTAGCTGGATTGGGGTATCCCTCCAACACATTCACCGCTAATTCAAAGTCGATCACTTTAATCCCACCCGTATATTCAACTATAAAATTAACAGGTGATATATCCCGATGAGCATATCCTGCTTCATGTATACGTTTTATATTATCAATAATACCAGCAATCAATTCCAGTATATATAACTGATCTTTATGAGACAAATAACACCAGGTCGTGTTTTTCAACGTATTTCGAATTACCACGTCAAAACTCAACCCGTTTATTTGCTCAAGCAATAAGTAGAATCTTTCGTTCTCCATGAAGGTGTCCACCACTTTCGGAACCGAGGCTTTTGAATGAAGTACCTGTAGTACATCCGCTTCAAACGCCAACCTTGCACAAACATCCCTACCAGCGTTATCTAAAAACATATTTTTCTTTCCCTCTTTAACAAAAACCCTTTCACGACTAAAAAAACCGGTAGGATAAGTACCTATAAACGTTCTCCCTTTAATCCCATCTCTGATCAACTTTCTAATTTTGATATTCCTAGGTGGAATATTAGTTTTTCGTTTTTTGTCAATAGGACTGATATGTTTAAATGGCCATATTTTTTTTATGGGTTTAACTTGCGGCCTATCCATTCCCGCATAGACATTGGAGCTTAGTTTTTCAGCCGTCGGTATATCTATGCCCCTGATGCCATTTGTAGTCAACACCACTTCTTCCGCAATAGCACCAATATCTGCCCCCCTTGATACCGTAATACAAAAAACCTTACCCAGCTTTTCAAATCCGGCGTTACCATTCAATAATCCAATCAACTCATCACTATTCCCTGGAATTTCAATCGCTAGCTCATCATTCCGCTTCCGAAACAGGTCTATCATAATGTCGAGTACTGTCTCAAAATCTTCTATAACAGCTGATACAAATAGTACCCACTCATGCGGAAGGGCTACATTCCCGATTTTCATTACTCCGCCCGATTGAATAAATGGTATGTTGTTGTTAATTAAACGATAAGTATAATCTACCATAAACTGTAACTACGGCTATTTTTTGGTTCGTCAACGTTACTAAGGTAGCTACTACAAAATGTATTGAAACCGCAGTGCAACAAAAATTCCGAAAAAAAGAACATTTATTATCCATGAAAATCTGCCGCAGCCTCTTTTCATATATTAAATGAAAGTTGACAAACCATGAGCATTATACCGATACTATTTTCCTTTCTATTTTTTCAGCAGGATCATGTCACTGATACTGTACACATTAACGGAAGGATTATAGAAAGCGCCAACGAATCACCGGTTCAGGGAGCCAATATCCAGGCAACAGTAAAAGATGGTATTATTGCAACGGTCAGTACCGACAAGAAAGGTGTTTTCAGTTTTAACACCACCGCAAGAGGAACATTGCAACTAACTATTACACATATAGGATTTAAACCAACTTCCATTACCGTTCCGGTAAATGGCAATTCCAGGACTATCAATATTGGTGACATCGCATTAAAAAACGATGAAATAAAACTGCAGGAAGTTAAGATAATAGGAACGCCACCGGCCGTTAGTATCAATAAAGACACCATCTCTTTTAACACCGGATCTATTCCCTTAGAAAAAAATGCTTACCTGATTGACTTATTCAGGAAAATACCTGGCCTCACCATTGATGCGGATGGAAAAATGAAATATTATGGAGAAGATATTGAGGGAATTAATTTAAATGGCATGTTATTTTACGGTAAAAATGCGGGCATCGCTGCTAATAACCTCAGTGCAGATTTGATCAGTAAGATACAAATTATCAGTACAGATGACAGGTTTATCAGTGAAAACGGAAACAAGCCCAAAACAAAAGTCCTCAACCTGATCACCAAAAACAAAGAAAAAAAAACCTTATCAGGTACCACCTCCTTATCCATGGGTTCCGGAAATACCTATAATATCAAAGGGGCTGGTTTCAGTATCAATCCCAATGCGATTTATTCCATCATAGCCAATTACTCTAATATGAATGGATATCCGGATAACAGGCCTGCCAACAATACACCTGTAACATCCGGACAATTCATACTACAATCCAGCTTCAGAAATAAATCCGGATCAAAATTTTCAGTGGATTTCCAAAGAACCAATACAACGGCAAAGATTAGTACGATTTCCGCTCAGCAATCCTTTCTGAACAACACAGATACATTAATCACCAATCAAAACTCCTACAGTACCAATACCAATACTAATAATTTTATCAATTCCATTGCTGAAATCAGACTCGACTCCACCAAATCGCTTAAAAACAAACTACAATTCAGTAATAACAATGGCTCCTCTACAGCAAATTTCACCGTGGACAATTTTACCAGTAACAAATATAGTTTTTCAAATAGTCACTCCTATAACACCACCTATAGTAATAAATTCAGGGATGAGTTACAATTCAGCAAAAATCTTATCAAACTTAAATCCACCCTGACAGCCAACTTTAGCTTTGACGTCCTGGTGGGGAATAATAATTCGAGTAACGAATCTATACTTACTTATTCAAGTGGTGATTCAACCAATCAATCCAATACAAATCGCCAATATGTAGGTAATTTTAAAAACACGACCTATTATCCTTTACTGGAATTACGCACTCAGATCAATAAAGACATAACCCTGCTTATATCACCCCGGCTCCAGTATGAACAATCCAACAATAGCAGATCCGGTTATGATTTCGATTCATTAACTTCCAAATATCAGGAAAACGATAGTTTAAAAAATGGTTATCAATACAGGAATACAAATTATGGTGCCTTTTTAAACCTGAATATTGAAAAAGAAAAGGTAAGCATCTATTTAAGCTCGTTTTTTTTTGGGCGAAACCAACTCATTACAGATGAAGTAATGGGTACAGAAACAAGTACCAGGTATCGTACCGCACAGCCTTCCTTGACTGCTAAATACTCATTTACCCCCTATCGGTTTATTAATATTGAATACCAAACTGATTTACTACTACCCAACCCTGATCAGCTGATCACTATTATTGATTATTCAAACCCCAGCGTACTGACCATAGGCAACCCAAACTTGCAGGCAATGCAAAAAGCAATCATTAATATGCGTTACAGCACGTACAAACAAAATGGCAGTTACATTGACGTAGCCATCGGGATCGTCCCCAACAATAAAAAAATCATCTATAGCCAGTATTTTGATGAATTGGGCAGGCGAATCCAGCAACCTGTAAACATTAATGGAGGGAATTCCACCAATGTCTCCATTGACAAAAAATGGATACTTCCGGCCAGTCGATTGTCATTTAATGCTAATAGCAGCATTTCGCTGGTAAATGACATTTCTTCCTATCAAAATGAACTACAAAAATCTTTCAACAAATCCATCAGTTTGTCTGGAGGATTAGAATATTCCACCACAAAGAATTTCATTTTAAGATTCAACAATAATATAGGGCTCACCGGTATTAACTATAACACTGCCAATGCCAATAACATCCATATTTTCAGTTATGGTTTACAGGCAAATGCAGGCGTTAGCATCCTCCCTTCGCTCAGATTCAATACAGATATCCAATACCGGTTTTTATCAAGTAACAATAGCCTGCTTAGTCAAAATCAATTATTGGCTACCGCTACTATCTCCAAATACTTTTTTGATAACCGCCTGACCTGCCATATTGATGCCTACGATATATTCAGGCAGGGCAATGCCATCTCCGCATCCGTCAATAATGGCTCGGTGGTGTATTCTTCCAACCAGGCATTACCTAATACATTTATGATCGGGCTGAGCTGGCGGTTCAATAAAAAATAAAAAACAGGCACCCGGAATGCCGGATGCCTGTCAAAACATGCGCCTGATAGATTTCTCATAGCATAATGCCATCTTTATCTGCTCCGGACGGCAAATGGAATTGGACTCGTAGGAAAAATTTCATGTTAGTCTCTTATAATTTCTACTTCTGTTCTCCTGTTTACCTCATGCTCCGCATCGGTGCATTTCACGCCTTTCTTACAGTGGTTCAGCAGATTGGTATCGCCACGGCCGGCGGAGCTGATCCTGCTTTTGGCAATGCCATGTGCTATCAAATACTGCACCGCTGATGCAGCACGCTTTTTAGACAACTGCAGGTTGTAGGCCGAACTACCACGGCTATCCGTATATGCAACCAGCCTCACTACCAGTCGTGGATGCGCTCTCAGGATATCTGCCAAAGAATCCAATACCAGGGCTGCATCCGGCCTTATATTCCATTTATCATAATCATAATTCAGGTTCTGCAGGATGAACTTAGTACCTGCTTTCAGTGGCCTTTCAGGACAGATCAGCTTATTCAGCGTTTCTCCGTCCCTCATGCCACGTGTATTGAACTCTACTGAATCTCTTCTTGCTCCCCCCGGCTCCAGGATCCTTACCACATAATCCGTTTCTTTCTCCAGCGTCAGGGTAATATCCCTGTCAGGATCTCCCAGGAAACACCAGCCCATATTGCGCTGCCTGTTATAGATATAGATGCAGGCACCACGCAACGGAGGACATACCTTACCTATGAAAGGGATTACCAATGCCGGAGGTACCATTGGTTCACGAATGATTTGCAAAGTATTATAGGAATAGATATCGTCGCTACCCATACCACCAGGCCTGTTAGAGGCGAAATATCCGCTACCATCTTCATAATCATTCAAATAAAAATCATCTCCGGCAGAATTAAACGGATAACGCAGGTTCTGCGGTGCAGACCACTGGCCTTTACTGCCGCTACTGCGGAACATATCAAAGCCACCCATACCTGCCCAGCCTGTACTGCTGAAATACAGCGTACCATCGGGGCCTATGGTCGGAAACTCTTCATCGTCGGGGGTATTAATGCCCGGGCCGCAGTTAACTGGTGTGCCCCATTTGCCATCAGACTGTTTCTCACTGTACCAGATATCGGTGCCTCCTTGTCCGCCGGGCATATCCGACACGAAATACAGCACGTTTTCGTCTTTACTCAGGGCTGCATGGCCCAGGGAATAGGCATCCGGCTTGTTGTACTGGAAAGGCTGCGGGTCGCTCCATTTATTGGCGTTATCGCGGTGGGAGGTATATAACTCCAGGCGCCTGTAACCATATTTGATCCTTGGCCTGGTATTCGATTTTTCAGAGGGCATTTTCTTGTCCGGGAAAGTAAACGTCACATAAGCGGTGGTAAAGGATTTATCGAAAGCCGCCGGCCCTACGTGGTACCGCGATTTATTAAAGGCGGGAGAAAAGTCTTCCAGGTAAACACCGCCATGGTCGGAGGTATCGGCCAGGTAAAGGTTATAGTAAGGCCTGTTCGTACGGCCGTAATCGTTCCTGTTGAATTTACTGCCTGGTTTGAGCTTATCTTTCATCAGGGTATCAGACATAAACACCACACCACCCGGATAGCGTACCGCGCCCCAGTCGGAATGCGAGGAGTTCAGCCGGGTAACATTATAGATGCCGGGGTTCAGCGGGTTTTGCATCCAGATCTTCGCAGAGTCGCAACCGGCTATTCTTGTCTGTACACCTTTTGCATTGGGATTGGATTGTGCATACTGCGAATAGGCTGCTTTGGCTTCATCATAGCGGCCCATGCTTTTCAAGGCATCGGCGTAGTAGAGGCGGGATTCCGGCGGGGCATCACTACGGGTAAGCAGGGTGCTGTACCATTGTGCTGCATCCGGGTAATCATCCATCTGGCGGTAGCAGTCCGCCAGCTTCACCAGCATGATGGTAGGGGTTTTATCTTTTTTCTTGGCTGCTATACGTTTATACATCGAAGCTGCATGTGCATAATCATACTGATCATACAGTATATCGGCCTGCGTCCGCAAAGGTTGTTGTTCCTGTGCGGCGGCCGTTTCTACAGTAGCTAGTAGCAAGAGTATAACTGAAATTCTTCTCATAGATCTTGATTAAGATGTCATGCACATTATTAGAAATATCTGGGGCTGGTGACTCTTGGTCTTTTCCCGGTGAAGAGGTACCCGATGGAAATTTCATGGGAACCACTCTGGTAGGAAGCCATTTTACTGATGGTCAGGTCATATGCATAACCCAGGCGAAATTGGGAGGTGATATTAAACTGTATCATGGCGCTCACGGCATCCAGCTGCTCCAGGTCACTGGCCAGTGCCGGTTTGCTCCAGAGTTTCACACCGGTACGGTAGGAAGCGCCGGCCCATAACCTGTCTGCAATGAGGAACATAGCGGTCAGGTCTACGTTGGTAGGGCCTTTAAAATCTTCTTTTATTAAGATAGAAGGTTTGAATTTCAGGTTTTCGGAGAGATCTAACATGACACCTCCATTCACGTATAAGTGCTGTGTTTTGCGCAGCACCTCATACTGGTAGCCTTTCCAGTAATAGCGGGAACCATCTGTATATAAAGAGAAGAGGTCCATGACAGAAGCTCCTACATACCATTTGGATGTATAATAGTATACCCCGAACCTGGCATCCGGCACCCAGGTGGTAGCATGGCCGGTAGGAATGGCGGGGTCATTCTGGTCGTTGTACAGTAAGGCGGCACCGTCGATGCCGTACTGCGTGAAACCCGCGCCTATACCCAGGCATAAACGCTTGTCGCCATCTTCGTTGAGTGGGATACGGTAGGAATACATCCCATAAATGGAAGTGGCATCCTGTGGCCCCAGTTTATCGTACATCACCTGTAATCCAAGTCCTACGCGGTTATCACGGGAAGAGGCCAGCGCACCATCAATGGAAACGCCGCCTGTTTGCGGTCCTCCGGGAAAATCGACCCATTGCTTGCGGTAAATGGCATTTGCATACAGGTCTTCCTTATACCCGGCATACGCAGGGTTAACTGCCAGCATGTTAAATACATATTGACTGAACTGCAGGTTTTGTTGAGCGAGTGAACGGTCAGCAGACAATGATAAAAATGTTGTCAGTATCACAAGCCCAACCTTTGCTTTAAAGCTAATGCTCATAGGAGATTATTTTGATGTCAATAGTAATTTTAGCGTATCAGTAAGATCCAGCCTTTGATATCACGTACGTGCACATCACCTTTGTTCAGCTTCAGAATATAGAAGTACGTGCCTTCGTTCAGGTCTTTACCATTCCATGTATTATTATAGTTTTTGTTCTGGTATACCTGGTTACCCCACCTGTTATAAATCAGCAGTGTGGAGCCTGGGTATTTGTCGATGCCCGGTATCACGAAGTTGTCGTTTTTACCGTCGCCATCAGGCGTTACCACATTTGGTATAAACAGATCATCATCCGGTGTACCTGGATTTTTGGTTACGGTAGATGTATTATCTGAAGGATCAAGGTCTGTTTCGTTACCGGAGATAACAGCGGTATTGATAATGGTGTCGCTGGAGATCAGTCGTGCCGAGAAGGTGACTGTTTCCACATTACCTGGTGCCATGAAAGGAATGGTCCAGGTGATGGTGCGGGTACTGTTATCGTATACAGCGGCTCCTCTGGAGGCGATGATACCGGTAGGATCACCGAGCATGCGTTGGATTTCATCCGTCATCACTACACCCGTTGCAGTATCAGGGCCCTGGTTGGCGGCCGTGATCACAAATTCCAACATCTTACCCACTTCAATTCCGGTAACGGTATTCAGCTGTTTCACTACTTTCAGGTTTGCATACCTGCCACTATTAATATCTACTACAGCAGTATCTGGTACACTTACCTCCGGCGGACCGGTTACATATGCTACATTTCGGATATCACCTTTACCGGTAATAGTACCTGTATAACTCCAGGTGATGCTTTCACCTGCATTGAGCAGACCGATATTCCAGGTGAGCAGGTTCTGGCCATTAACCGATACGGTGCCTCTTGGCGGGTTACTGTAAGTGATATTACCCAGTAATGCCGGTGAAGGAAGGCTATCCGTCACCACAACAGGGTTGACACCTTCTACACCATTATTTTTAACGGTCAGGCTATACGTCACCTGCTGACCAACAGAATAAGGACCAGGGCTTACCGATTTCGTGATATCCAGTTCCGCTTTTGGAATCACTGTAGTAACAACGGTATTGCTGATATTGTTGGAAAGATCAGGGTCCGTTACACCCGGAGGCGCAGTGATAGTAGCAGTATTATTCAATACCCCTGGTTCCAGGGCGGTGCCTTCAATATCAATAAACACGGCTGCCTGCGGCGGGAAGGTACCTACCGTTGCATTCAGTGTATTATTCGTAATCGAGGTCGTTACAGCGGCAGCGCCATTCGCGGTTCTTACACTGGTCACAACAGGATTACCTATGGCCGGCAGCATGTCCTGTGCGGTAGTACCGTTTGCAGCAGATGGGCCGCCGTTGGCCAGGAACAATTCGTAGGTAACTTTCTGTCCTACGTATACCTGTTGTGTACCGTATTTACCAATGGCTACATCAGCCTGGCTACCGATCACGCTAAACACCGGTGCCGAATTAACGGTGCCGTTGAAATTAGCGGATGCGATATTGATCACCGTGCCATCAGCAGCATCGCTGCGTACCGTTCCGGTAACTACGATCTGCACACTGCTGCTGTCTACTCCCGGAATGGTGGCGGTTACGCTCACCATATTACCGGAGCCGGTGGCCCCTGCGGAAATAGTAGCAGTGCCTTTCGGTGTAGCCGTCCAGGTTACATTGGTCAGTGCAGAAGGAATACTGTCTGTTATCAGCGTATTGATGGCCGCGCTCTGCCCGGTATTACCGACATTGATCACGTAGGTGGCCGTAGCACCGCGGTACATATTTGCCGGGCCGGTTTTGGATACGGTAAGATTTGCATCTATTACCACCACGGTATTGACGGTAGACGTCTGTGCTACCGTATTAGGTTCTGAAGGTGTAACCGTAGCGGTATTGGTGATGTTACCGGAAACAGTAGGGCCTACCATACCATTGACAAGGATAACGATGGAGTTGCCAGCGCCGGTAGGCATGTTGCCGGTGAGTGTAATATTATTGCCGGTACCACTGGCAGGACTGCTAATCACCGCTGTTCCCGCAGTGGTGGCTGTCCAGGTAACATTCGTAATCGCCGCCGGCACCACATCAGCAACACTGAAGTTACTGGCATCACTGATGCTGGTATTGGTGATGGCGATGCGGTAAGCTATTGGCTGACCTGCTACCGCACTTGCTGGTCCTGATTTCAGGATAGACAGTACCGGTCTTGCCGTTACACCTGTTTTTACAATAGAGGTATCTATTTTTCCTGTTTCTGCCGATGTTACCGTTGCCAGGTTCGTGAGCGTATCACGGAACGACGGACTCACCGTACCATTCACGTTAACCACTACACTGTTTCCTGCGCCCGGAGGGATGCTGGCAGTAAGGTTCACGTTACCCGTTCCGGTGCTGCTGCCCTGGAAGGTAGCCTGGCCGTTGCTTTGCACCGTCCAGCTAACATTCTGCACACCTGCCGGCACGATATCCCTGATCGCGGCATTGGTCGCATTACTTGGACCGGCGTTCGTGACAGTGATCACATAATTAATCTGCTGGCCGGAGAGGATGGCGGAAGGTCCTGTTTTCAGTATCTGTAAGCCAGGGTTCAGGTTTACGTTGGTAGTTACGGTAGATGTATCACCGGTAACACCCGTCTCTGATGGCTGTACGATAGCCGTATTCACAATATTTCCTGCAAAAGAGGAATCTACCTTACCGGTAATATTTACTACCAGGCTGCTGTTAGGCTGGAGGTCTGCCGTCAGCGATATCGCGTTGCCGCTGCCGCTGGTAGCGCCGTGGATCACCGCTCCGGTATCCAAAGTCTGGGTAGTCCAGGTTACCTGTTGCAGGGAAGCAGGTATATTATCTGAAATGACTGCATTCACCGCCTTACTCAAACCAATATTGCTCACCACCAGCTGGTAGGCGATGAGTTCACCTGCGTCGGCGCTGGATGGTGCACTCTTACGGATGGTCAGTACCGGGCGACTCATAATCACCGTATTCACCACATTGGATACGACAGGCTTATTGCTGGTATCGCCAGGTGTTACGGTAGCCGTGTTGACGATGGTACCGGTAGCAGATGGCGCCACCATGCCATTCACCGTAATGAGTATGGTACCATTGCCGGCGGCAGTAATATTTCCGCCCACCAGTATATGCGGGCCCGTACCGCTGCTGCCGCTGGAAACAGTGGCTCCCGGTGTGGCGGTAGCTGTCCAGGTGACGTTGCTCAGGCGGGAATCGATCGTATCGGTGATCTGCATACCCAGCGCATCAGAAGGACCATTATTGGTGACACTGATGGTATAGGTGAGATAATCACCTGCGGTGATCGTTGCTGGGCCTGTTTTGCGTATATCCAGTCGCGTTAACCTTGATACATGTGTTACCAGTGTATCGGAAACATCCGGAATGGTCGTGTTTCCTGCCAGCACCACGTTGGTGATATCTCCGACCGTATTCGGATCGATGCTGCCGGTTACCGCAACGGCCACCAGGTTATCTGCACCACCAGGAATGTTAACTGTAGTATTCACATTGCCGGTACCGGAGAATGGCCCGGTAACGGAAGCACCTCCCTGCACGAGCACTGTCCAGCTAGGGTTCAGTATGGCCGCAGGAATGGCATCCCTGATATTCAGTCCGATCGCATCGGAAGGTCCGTTATTACCTACTGTCAGCGTATAGGCAATGGTGTTACCAGCCACCGCCTGCTGAGGGCCGCTCTTCTGTACCGTCACACTTGTTTGCTTAGTGATGGTAGTAGTGATGGTGCTGAGGTTATTCAGCGGGTTCACATCAACCCTGACAGAATCGGCAGCAGCCAGGCTATTTAATATGGACGTAACCGTGGTAGCACCATCGATGATACCGGTTACCTGGAAAGTAATATAGTTACCGGATCCGGCAGCAATGGTGGCAGGCATGTCTATCACATTGCCACTGCTGTCTACCCTGGCGCTACCCATGATGGTAGCGTTGCCGGTGGCAATCGCCGACCAGGTCACGCTGTTCACCGCCGCAGGGATTACATCCTGGATACGGATATGATTGGCACTTCTCGGGCCATTATTATATACCTGCAGCGTATAGCTGATACCCTGGCCTGCAGCAGCAGTAGCAGGGCCACTCTTCTGCACCCGTATATCAGCCGAATTATTCACGGTAGTGGTTACACTGGATTCTTTATGCGTGCCCGCAGTAACAGCGGCCGTATTGACAATAAGGGTACCTACCGATTCTGTTACCACACCATCAATCATTAATACAATGGTATTTCCACTACCTACAGGGATATCACCTGTGGTAGATACAGTATTGGTAGTACCGGAAGTAGCGCCGGTTACTGCGGCGGTACCGGTGCCGCTGGCGGTCCAGCTGAATACACTCACCGTTGATGGAACATTATCTTCAATCAACGCGCCGGTAATATTTCCGGAGCCGCCGTTGCTGATGACCACGCGGTAGCGGATGGTGTCTCCCACTTCTGCCGTGGCAGGTCCTGATTTGGCGATACGTACCACCGGATCATTATCTACAGTAGCCGAAACCGTACTGGTATTGTTGCTGAGCACAGGATCGGTAACACCACTTCCGGCAGGCAATGCCACGGTGGCGGTATTGGTGATGGTAGCACCATTTACGGATGCCGGTGAAGTAATACCGGAAATATTCACGGTAACGGCACTGCTGCCATCGCCAGGGATATCTGCCGTAATATTCACATTACCGGTACCTGAAGCCGGGCTCATATTGGCGACATTGCCGGTAGCGGTAGCCGTCCAGGTGGCGTTGAGGATGCCGGCTGGCAGGATATCTGCAATGGTGACACCGGTAGCATTGGAAGGTCCCAGGTTCACGATTTGCAGCTGGTAATCTGTTGCTTCACCAGCGGCCTGGTTAGCGGCGCCCGACTTGATAATGCGAAGGTCTGCCTCACGGGTAACGGTAGTATTCACCACCGCCGTATCTCCGGAAGGCCCGATATCAGACGGGTTCAGCACACTGGCTGTATTCTGTATGCTGGTGCCGGTAAATGCCGGAGATACCTGCCCGCTAATAGTGATGGTAATTTTTGCCGTAGGATCATTAGTTATATCCGCTGTCAGTAATATATTGCCCGTGCCGGTATTGCCGGATTTAATCACGGCGCCATTGGTGGCAACGGCGGTCCAGGTAGCGTTGAGTATACCTGCCGGGATATTATCCTTGATAGTGACATCGTGCGTGCTGCTAGGGCCGTGGTTGACCACTTCTACCGTATACTGGATATTATTACCTGCTACGATGGTAGCTGGTGCTGTCTTCCTGATTTCCAGGGTAGCCCTGCGTGAAATCGCAGTAGTTACAGTAGAGCTGGAGCTATCGGCTCCAGGCTCTGCAGGCCATAAATGTGCCGTGTTGACGATATTGCCGACATAGTCTTGCTGTACTTTTGTTTCTACCAGCACAATAACCGTATTGGTAGTACCCGCAGGGATATCTGCCACAATATTGATGATGTTACCGGTACCATTGGCGCCGGAAGTAATATTGGCAGCACCGGCGGCCACAGCTCCCCAGCGTACTACAGTGGCGGTAGCAGGTACCGTATCACGGATGATGGCACCTTTGGCATCACTGGGACCTACGTTGGTAATACGCAGGCCATATAACAATGTACTGCCGGCAATGGCGGTTGTTGGTCCTGATTTGGTAATCAGGAGTCCCGGTTTCTTATTGATAACCGTAACGATGGTATCGCTGTGAACCGGCGGTATACCTGATTCGGCAGGCGCAGCCACCGCTACGTTTTTAAGTACGGTATCAGTAGTATTGGATGGTAAGGTACCACGCACGGTAATCTGAACACCGCTGCTGTCTGCAGGGATATCTGCCGTCACTGTTACCAGCTGGCCTGTGCCGCTGGCGCCGGAGGTGATGGTGGCCCTGCCGGCCGCGATGGCTGTCCAGGTAGGGTTCTGCAATCCCGCAGGCACCTGGTCGGTGATCAGTGTATTTTTCGTATTGGATGGTCCCAGGTTACGGACGTTCAGTATATACGTTACCGTTTCACCGGCATTGGCCACAGAAGGGCCACTTTTCGTGATCCTGACATTCGGCTGTTGTGAAACGATGGTAGTCACCGGATCAGAAGCCACAGGTGTTGCGCCCGGTTCGGAAGGAATGGTTACCGCCGCATTCAGGAAGCTGCCGGAGAAGGCAGGATCCACCATGCCGGTAATATTGATAACGATGCTGTTGCCGGCACCCGCAGGCAGATTAACATCAGCACTTAAGTTATTACCACTACCGGTAGCACCGGAGAGTACCTGTGCAGCGCCGGTAGCGGTGGCTGTCCAGGAAGGGTTCTGCACCTGCGTAGGAATCGCATCACTGATCAGCAGGTTGCTGGCGTTGGAGAGACCTGTATTGGTCACAATAACCGTATAGGCAATTTTTTCGCCAGCGGCCAGTTGTGCCGGGCCCGACTTGGTAATCGTCAGTACAGGCATCTTCCTTACGATCACTGTTTTGCTGGCAGATACGGATGGTACCGGCTCTGATGGCGTAGCATGGGCAGTATTCACCACATTCATGCTCACATCAGGATTTGTCTTTCCTTTTACCGTGATCACCACCGTATTATTGGCGCCCGCAGGAATATTGGCGGAAATATTTACCAGGCTGCCCACACCGGTAGTACCCAGGCTGATAACAGCATTGCCGGTGGTGGTGGCTGTCCAGTGCGCGCCAAGGATATCCGCAGGAATAGTATCTGTTATGCTGACACCTACCGCATCAGAAATACCCACATTACCTACCGTAATCGTATAGGTAAGACTATCACCTGCTACGGCGCGGTCTACTGCTGTTTTGGTAATCGTCAGCTGCGGCAGTCGTTTTATGTAGGTTGTTTTGGAAGATGAATCCCCCACGCTACCTGCTTCTGCAGGTGTTACCACCGCCTTATTGGTAATGGCGCCACTGAAACCAGGGGCCACATTTCCCGTAATAACCACCGCAATGGCATTGGCATTACCCGCAGGTAAATCTGCATTGATAACAATATTATTGCCGGTACCTGTATTGCCGCTATTAATAGCGCCATGATTGGAAGCACCTGCTGTCCATCTTACATTGGTAACCTGTGATGGTACCACATCGCTGATCGTCAGACCGTGGGCATCACTCGGACCACTGTTGGTAATGAACAACGCATAATTAATCAACCCGCCGGCCTGCGCAGTATCAGGACCACTTTTTACGATATTGAGTTTTGTCTGGTTAGTGATCGTAGTTACTACATTATTGGAAGTAACCGGTACTGTATTAGGCGCTAAAGGCGTAACCACTGCATGGTTGGTAATGGAGCCTGTGGCAGAAGACAACAGCGTTCCATTAATAATAACACGGATAGAAGATCCGGCATTCATCAGCGTGGTGATGTTCACATTATTACCGGTACCGGTAGCACCTGCGCTGATACTCGCAGTACCGCTGGTTACACTTGCTGTCCAGGATACATTGGTTAGTGCAGCAGGCACCTGGTCAGTTATTACGGAGCCATCTGAGTTAGACGGGCCTTCGTTGGTAACATCCAGTGTATAGGATATCTGGCTGCCGGCAGTAGCAGTGGCAGGGCCATTTTTCACTACGTCGACCTTCACGGTTTTGGCAACAGTAGCCACGTCCTGTGCCTGAATTGGAGACACACCCGGCTCTGCAGGAATGGCATGTACCGTATTCACCAGTGTACCCTTGAAATCCGGGTTCACGGTACCGGTAACGGAAACGACTATATTATTGGAAGATCCCGCCGGTATATTGGCAGTAACCCTAACAATACTACCGGTACCGGTTGCACCGCCGGTAATGGTAGAAGTACCATTGGCGGTGGCTGTCCATACCGGATTGAGGATGGTAGCCGGAATGGTATCCAGTATCACCGTACCCACCGCATTACTAGGGCCATTATTTACAAGGCCTATCTGGTAGGTAACCTGGTTTCCTGACACCATCACTACCGGGTTGGCATGGGATTTAACCAGCACCAGACCCAGGCTGCTGTTGATAACAGTATTGGTCGTATTGGAAGTAAAGCTGCCCACAGCAACTTCTGATGCAGTAGCCACGGCCTGGTTCATGATAGTACCCGTGGCCGCTGCGGTAATAGTACCGTTTATGGTAATATAAATCTTACCGGTATCTCCCGCAGGGGCATTTACCACCATACTTATATTATTGCCGGTACCTGTGGCGCCGGATACAATGGTATTTTTGCCGGTGGCTACGGCTGTCCAGCTTACGTTGCTCACCATCGGCGATATCACATCCGTGATAGTGGCATTCTGTGCATCACCCAGGCCGGTATTATTTACCGTTACCCCAAACGTGATGGGGCCGCCGGCAATACCGGTAGCTGGTGCTGTTTTCAGCAGGTCGAAGTACGGACGACGTATTACCGGTACCGTTACAGTGCTCGTTGCGCCACTGGTGTCGGGCACATTTGGCGATACAGCCGTAGCAGTATTGGTAATATTGCCATTCAGTGCGGAAGACAGCTTACCAACTACCACCACTTTTACCTGTGCGGCGCCTGTTGGAATATCTGCCGTAACATCAATATTTGTTAAGGATGAATTATTGGAGATAAGGATCGCACCACCGGAAACGGCTACCTGTACACTGGTTGCGATAAAGGTAGCTGGCAGCGGATCGGTGATATGTACCGCAGTGGCGTTACTAGGGCCTGCATTGGTAGTGACTATTTCGTAAATAAAGTCCTGCCCTGCAATATATGGCCCGCTTTCCTGGATCGTTTTCTGAATTTGTATATCCGCTGCGCTGGTATAGGTAATCACTACGGTATCTCTGCTTGGTGGGCATATACCGTTGGTTATTGTCCAGACCAGGGTAGCACTTGTATTGGCTGCAATCGTTGCATTTGTAGCTGGCGAGGTTGGATTGGACAGTGTGGCATTGCCTGCAATTACAGTCCAGGAACCGGTTCCGGAAGATGGTGCATTGGCATTCATTAAGAATACACCGGAATTGTACTGCAGCTGGTCAGGACCGGCATTAGCGGTAGTAGGTGCGTTGAGAATAGTAACATTGATCTGGTCGCCGACACCATTACAAACGCCGTTCTGAATATCCCAGGCAAAAACATAGTTACCTGGCACCAGTCCGGTTACCTGTGTATGCGGGTCATGTACAGCTGTAAACACAGGCGTAGATGGGCCGGACACGGCAAACCAGGTACCTTGTCCTACGGCGGCCGGTGTGGCGGCCATATTCATGGAAGACACGTTACACAGCGTCGTATCATTACCGGCATTAGGGGTAGAAGGCGCACCATCGATGGTCAGTGTCACCGGATAGGAAGGGGACGCACAATCTATAGTAGGATTTGTGAAGATGATATTAAAATGATAGGTTCCAGCTGGCACGTTAGCAGGGATGATGACCGTGATTGGAGAAGCGCCCAACGTAGCTCCGGAAACATTGGTAAATCCTGGCATATCTGTACTGCTGATATAATACAGGGAGGCTGAACCGGAGGTCAGTGCATAGAACAGCGGAAATGCAGCAGAACCCTGGCAGACGTGATTAGGCGGGGCTATCGTTGCGGTAATTTGCGGATAAACTGTTACAGGGTATACCTGTGATGCGCCACTTCCGGAACATCCGTTAACGGTAGCGGTTACACGATAATAGGTAGTAGCAGTCAGATTACCTGTATTCAGCGTTGCGGTTGTTTGTCCGGCAATGGTCGTCCAGTTGCTGGTGCCATTAGGGCTGCTTTCCCAGGTATAAACAAAACCTGAAGCGGGTGTACCGGTACCTACGGGATTGATGGTAGCAGTAAGTGTAGCCCCAGTGTTATAGCATATTGCAGCAGGCCCGCTGATCACCGGTGTGAAATCCACCACCTGTAACGGCAGCGCATTGGAAGTTACACGGCAGTTGACATTATTGATCTCAGCAGTACCACCGGCAGCAACTACACGATATTCATAACCACCCTGCGCATTGGTAATCGGGAACGTATAAGAATTGTTGGCGCCATTATTCACCACACCACCTACATCATTCCAGTTGGTAGCTCCAACCAGCCTGTTTTGGAGCTGGAAATAATAATTGGAATAGCTACCTGCAGGCAGGGTAACGGTGACGGATGTATTGCCGCCTTTACAAACTGTGCCGGCGCCCTGGGTAAAGGTAATTGGCGGGCCACAGGCAGCGAAGGCAATATCATCCAGTGCAAGGTCATTACCGTTACTGCTCGGCGTATTACTGTAAATACGCAGGATCACGGAACTGGTTGTTGACGGCATCTGGAAAACGCCCGCCTGTCGTACCCAGGTGCCCGGGTTCTGGAATGGGACCTGGCCGGTGGATATAGAAGTTATTTCTACAGAAGGATTATTTGCATCTACAATCTGGAATCGCAGACTGGGCTGTGATACGCCATTCTGCGGGTTGATATTCATGATCCATGCGGAAAATTCAAATGTGGTACCGGCACAAAGTCCGGTGATGGTACGCTGGTAAAACAAACCAGGCGTTGCATCCGCATCAACCACCATACAATAGCCGGTACCGGGCTTTGTATGGTCGGGCCTGTCAACAAAATAGGTATTGTTATAACCCCGGGTAGTATTACTGATGGCATACTGCCCCGGATAAGGCCCAACCGGCCTGCTTGCCGTGGCAGGATTATAATAGGTGTAGTTGGTAATACCCGCAGGCAAAGCCGGTCCGAGTGTAGGCTTTACCGTAGTTCCGGCATCACCGAAAGTTTCTTTGAAGATAGGGTCTCCTAAGGATCCGGTACAGGACTGGGCAGCTGCATTATTTACATAAAACAGCCCGATAGAGAGTATTGCAGCACATAATAAAGATCGGAAGTAGCGTTGCATCATAGACATCAATTTTGAAATGGCCACAGGGTGCATTATGCAGCGTACGTGCTGGCCTGATGAATTGCTATTTTGATAGCATGTATTACGATAGAGTGTATTATGATAGAGTGTATTACGATAGAGTGTATAACTAAACGATAGCGTGTATTCTCACGGCGGCGGGATAAACCAGGATAACAATAGCATTCAATACCGCCAGGATGGCCGTATTGCGACTAAATACGAACGATAACCTTCAAAAAAAGGAGGAGGTAAAAGGGTCTTCAGAAAAATCACATGATCTACATACATCCTTCTTTTTCAACATCAATTACAACACCAGAAAAAAAATATGGTTCAATAAAAAAATCCAACATTAGTCTACAAAATTTGTGAACTAATAAAAATATTATTATTTTTGATTGATCAGACAAAGCGCTGTACCATCCCCTGCCCCATTTTTAGCACCACCCGATAAAATGTAGCAGGATACAGGCGCATACCTGCCAATCATTTAATCATTTCAAAAAAATACAGATGCATATCGTCTCCGGGGCACTCATTTGCGGCGAAACAAGGTGCTGTTTCGTATACTGTTACGAGTTATAACATACTTCAATACTGCTAACTTTTTATTTGTCGGGATACCCCCTTTAAGGGAGTTTCCCCGATACTATCTGCACTATTCATCCAAACAAAAAAATATGAAACGTATTATAACTGCAATGGCTGTATGCAGTCTGGTTTTCGGGTCGCTGTATGTATCTGCCCAAAACAAAAAACCTAATATTGTGCTCATCCTCGTAGATGATATGGGATACGCGGACCTTGGTGCCTATGGCTCTGAGATACATACCCCTAACCTCGACAAGCTTGCCAGCGAAGGGTTAAGACTCCGGGAATTCTATAATAACTCCATCTGTGCGCCTACACGGGCATCACTGCTCACCGGGCAATACCAGCACAAGGCAGGTGTTGGCTACTTTGATATCAACCTGGGACTGCCGGCCTACCAGGGCTACCTGAACAAGGAATCGCTGACACTGGCCGAAGTGCTCAGGAACGGCGGCTATACAACACTGATGGCAGGAAAATGGCACGTTGGCAACGATAGCACTGCCTGGCCCAATCAACGCGGCTTTGATCAATACTTTGGTTTAATCGGTGGAGCCGCCAATTATTATAATGCCAACTATCTCCCATTGGGCGGCAGGTCTTACCCGGTGATCATTGAAGAGAATAACAAACGCCTGCACCCACCTGACGACAGCTATTATTTTACAGATGAAATTGCCGGCCACGCCATCAAATACCTGGAAACAACCCGCAACAGCAACAAGCCCTTCTTCCTGTACCTGGCGTTCAATGCGCCACACTGGCCATTACAGGCCTTGCCGGAAGACATCAACAAATACAAAGGCCGCTATGATATTGGTTGGGACTCATTACAAAAACAAAGAATACTTCGCCAGCAGCAACTGGGGCTATTGCCAGCCGGCCAAACCATTGCCACCCGCGACACCGACGTTCCCGACTGGAATAGTCTGACCTGGGACGAGCAGCAACTCTGGAAGAAAAAGATGGAAGTCTATGCCGCCATGGTAGACCGCATGGACCAAAATGTGGGAAAAGTGCTGGCCAAATTAAAAGAATTAAAAAAAGATGATAATACGCTCATCATCTTCATATCCGACAATGGAGCACCAGCAGAAGATGTGGCACATGGCGGTAAAAAGGCCGCCAGAAACCTCGGCCCTGTAGGCACTTCCGGCTCTTTTGAATCGCAGGGAAAAAACTGGTCTTTTGTTTCCAACACGCCTTTCCGTGCGTTTAAAAACTTCATGTACGAAGGTGGTATCAGCTCTCCGTTTATTGCCTGGTTTCCGGGTCATATCAAAGCTGGCGGCATCGCCGCAGGTGGCGCCCACCTGATAGACATTGCCCCTACCTTTTATGAAATTGCCGGCGTAAAATATCCGGAGCAGTACAACGGCGTACACACCAACAGCTTACCTGGAGAGAGTCTGACAGGATTGTTATTCAAAGATCAGCCACTGAACAGGGCTGCTCCTATCTTCTGGGAACGTGCCGGCAACCGCGCCGTCAGGAAAGGTAAATGGAAACTGGTGTCCACGTTTCCTTCCTATCGCTGGGAGCTCTATGACCTGGAACAGGACAGAGGCGAAACCAACGACCTGGCAGCAAAAAATCCGCAGGTGGTGAATGAACTCAGCGCCGCCTATTTTGAATGGGCAAAGCGTACCGGTGTAGTGAATTATGCGGAGCTGAAGCAGCCGGCTTTGTTTGAGAAATAATTTTTGTTGTTCGCAAAGGTGCATAGAAGGCAAAGCACGCAAGGGAAGGCCTTCGGCCTTTTTTCTTTTCTCGCAAAGCAGCAAAGCAGCATAAGACCTACATTTTGTTGTAAGATTTATGCTTTGTTGTTTTGCAAACATAGGCATTAAAAAAACAACAGAACACAATCCTTTGCTGCTCTGCTGCTTATGCTGCTTTGCGACCCCGCGAAGCGGAACCAGAAGGCCGAAGGCCTTCCCTCGCGTGCTTTGCCTATTATACCGCTTTGCGAGAACCAAAACTCGCGGAAATTCAGTAACTTATAGCAATGAAGACGCTATGGAAATACCTGAAACCGCATCGTAAGCTGGTCTTTATCTCCCTGCTGCTGGCAGGCGTGGCACAATTGTTAAACCTCGTTGACCCACTCATCTTCGGTAAGATCGTTGACAATTATGCTTCCAATCCTACGGGACTCAGCGAAAAGGAATTGGTGAACAGCGTGCTGTACTGGCTGGGGATAGCCATAGTAGTGGCATTGGTGGCAAAATTTTTCAAATCATTACAGGAGTATCTCACCAGGAAAACAGTAGCCGCTTTTGGCATGCAAATATTTAACGATGGACTCAAACAAACACTCCGGCTCTCCTTCCAGGAATTTGAAGAAAACAGAAGCGGTACCACACTCAGCATCTTACAAAAAGTAAAAACAGACGCCGAAAGATTTACAAATTCCTTTATCAACGTATTATTCTCTTCCCTGGTAGGAACAGGGTTTCTGCTATGGTACAGCATCAATAAAAACTGGTTGCTGATACCGGTTTTTCTTATTGGTGTACTGGTGTTAGGTTCTATAACCGGGTTATTATCCAGGAAGATAAAAACCGTACAACGCAGCATCAACAGGCAAACCGACGCACAGGCAGGGGTTATCACGGAGAGTCTGCGCAATATTGAACTGGTGAAAAGTCTTGGACTTACCTTTCCGGAGATACGCCGCCTCAACGAACAAACACGGAAAATCTATGACCTGGAAATGTATAAAGCCAGTAGGGTAAGCATCCTGTCGTTTTTGCAAGGCACGGCGCTCAACCTGCTGAAACAGTCTATCCTGTTCATCCTGCTATGGCTGATATTCCGTAAAGTGTTGAGCACCGGCGAGCTGATAGCCATGCAGTTTATGAGTACCGCCATCTTCGTGCCCCTGCAGGACCTTGGCAACATGATACTTCAGTACAGGGAAGTAGATGCCAGCATCCGGAATTTTGATAAGCTGATGAAAAAGCCGGTGGAAAGGCGTCCGGAGAACCCTGTTGAAATTGGCGCGCTGGAAAGTTTACGTTTTGAAGATGTGATATTCAGGCACAAGACCGCCGGTTACAACGCCATTGACGGCATTTCCTTCGATATCCATACCGGACAAACCATTGCCTTCGTAGGTCCTTCCGGTTCCGGTAAATCAACACTGGTAAAGCTGCTCGTAGGATTATACACTCCTGTTAGCGGCAACATCTACTTCAACGATGTATACAGCACGGATATACGCTATAATCCGTTACGGCGGCAAATAGGCTTTGTAACACAGGATACCCAGCTCTATGCAGGCACTATCCGCGATAATATGCTCTTCGTAAAACCTTCCGCCACAGATGCAGATATCATGGACGCTTTGCGCAAAGCCTCTGCTGCTGCACTTATCGCCAAAACAGACAAAGGTATCTATACCATGCTGGGCGAAAATGGCATGAAACTTTCCGGCGGTGAAAAACAACGTATATCCATTGCCCGTGCACTGCTACGTCAGCCACGACTGCTGATATTCGATGAGGCTACCTCTGCCCTCGATTCCCTCACAGAAGAAGATATCACCCGTACCATCAGGGAGATTTCTGACACCAGGGAGCAAATGACCATATTGATCGCACACCGGCTTTCTACGATTATGCATGCAGACTCCATTCATGTACTTGAAAAAGGAAAGATTGTAGAAACAGGATCACATGCGGAATTGCTGGACCAGAAAGGATTATATTATGCCATGTGGCGGCAGCAGGTAGGAGAAAGACGGCTGGTCAGCGAATAAAAAAAGAGACGCGCGAAGACGTCTCTTTCCGATCATAGTTTATCAATAGTGGAATTAAGCCTTTAAACTGGCGGCCCATTCCGCTGCGGTTTGAACCGTTGCCTGGTTAGGGAAAATTTTGCCTACCAGGATATTATGTACTTCTTCACTTCTGTCTACACAGCAGTCAGCTAATACTGTTAATTTAAAGTCCAGGTCGAAAGCCTGGCGTACGGTACTCAGTACGATGCCGCTGGTAGCGATACCTGACAGCACCAGCTCTGTAATTCCTTTGCTGGCCAGGATCATTTGCAGATCGTTGCCGGCAAATGCGCTCACGCGCTTTTTATCAATGACGAGTTCGCCAGGTAATGGCGCTACGTCAGGGTGTACGGCGCCCATTTCATCGTCGGGGCCAAACCAGCCCTGCGCCTTTATACCGCTGAAGCTTACGTTTGCCGGACTGATTTCAGGATAACCTTCGCGGAAGCCAATCTTCACGAAAATAACCGGGATTCCGGCTGCTCTCGCCGCTTCCTGCGCATGTTTAATATTTTGCAACAGTGCTGGCCCGCCACCCGGAATCATCTCCGTAATACGGCGCTGTACGTCCATAATAAGTAATGCCTTGTTTGCCATGTACCAGATATTTTAAAAAGATAATGATATTGCTTATTGCTCGTCTTCCAGCGCTGTCAGCAGCGACAATGCTGATTTAATCGTTTCTTTCTCCTGTGCGGAATAAAGGGTGGCTATTTTTTTTGCCAGCCACTCATCCCTTTCCTTGCGGGTTTGTTCCACCATTTGCTGGCCCGTCCTGGTAATGGAAATCAGCGATTTTCTTTTGTCTTCTGCAGCTGTTTTACGCGAGATATAATCCAGTTCCTGGAGGCGTTTCAGCACCTGCGACATAAACTGCGAAGAAATTTTCAGCTGGCTGCCCAGTTCTGAAGGCAATAGTTCTTTCCGGGTCATGAGCATACTCAGTACGTTCAGCTCTGCCATAGAAAGGTCTTCCGGGTTGCTGATCTGCTTGCGTAAACGCTTTCTTAGTACAGAAACCAGCTGACGGATTCCCATAGCTATTTCCTGGTCTTTTTTGGTAACCATATCGTATATATCTCGTTAACTTTGTAAAGTTACTTTACTATTTTCTGACAACAAAATTTTACGCAGACTATTTTAGACGTACAGAACGGTATAAAAAACGAACTCCCCGGCAATAACATTGTACTGCCAGGGAGTTCTTGTTTATACATACAGCTATTTTAAATCTTCGCCTGCGATATCTTCCCAGCGATAGTAATGGAAAGTTTTATCATCGCTCATCACCACAAACAGGCCGTGTTTGAAGGTGCTGTCCAGCGGCATATTCACCACCTCAGAACCATCACTGTGACTTGCAGCCACTTTCACCACTTTCACCAGCTCATGCTGATAAGGCTTGTCTGCCGTTCCTTCTCTTCTGAAAATCTGGAACTGGTTGGCACCCTGATCAGACACCAGTATATAACCTTTACCAGGCGCAGTTTTGAAGATAGAGATCCCTTCATGGTCTTCTTTAAAACCGGTTTTAGCAAAGAGGGCCAGTTCTTCATCACCTTTGGCAGGATCTGCATAATACTGTCTTACACCCACCTGCTCATCTGAATAATAAATATATCCCAGCTCATTATCTACGGCGATTGCTTCTATTTCCTTCTTACCGCTATACTTGCCAAACTTGCGTACCAGCGTTGCTTTGATATTACCTTGTCCGTCGTCCTGGAGGAGGTACTGCCAGAGGTAGCCGCCTGTAGTAGGGCCGCTCTTTCTGCCCACAACAGCATATTGTTTTCCATCAGGGGCGGTATATACTGCAATGCCCATCAGATCACGGAATTGTTTGCTTTCATCTTCACCTTCAAACACAGGAATTCCGCCATTATCCAGTGGCTTCATATCCGGCAGGGAAAAGAAACGCAGTTTATGCGTGATACGCTCCGTGGCTACGCAGTAATCGGTAGGTTTTCCGTTCAGCACGAGGCCATAGGCGATATCCACGTTGTTGGGACGTTTAATACCACGGCGTACCAGGTCGCCCTGTATTTTTCCTTTCAGATCGTATACATATAAGGCGCCATCTTCTGCTTTATCCGTACCAACAATCAGGCTCTTTGCCGGATCGTTCGGATTGATCCAGATAGCAGGATCGTCGGAATCAATTTTAACAGGCTCCGATATGATGACTGGTTTGATCACTTTTGCAGTATCAGTATTTGCAGCAGTTGCACATCCTGCAACGCCTAACAGCAGCGATATTCCGCAGGATATCCAGGTAAGTTTATTATTCGTGTTGATCATCTCTCTAAATAAAAATTAAAAGTTATTTACCAGCGGCACCAAAAGCACCAATTGTTGTAGAAGGAACCGGCGACGTATAGGTGTTACCGTTCATTACCAGGCCAGCGGTGAAGTTCGGGCTGAAAGCAGCCGTACCACCACCGATAGCAGGAGAACCTGTAGCTACGCGGAAATCCCAGGCAGTATTGAAATCATAATTGGCAGTAGGTGTCTCTACCGGGTAGTTCACGAATTTCGGATCGTTTTCACCGGCCTTTGTACCTCTGATTTCATTTTTACCGCCAATCACATCTGTGCTAAGCTGGAACTGTGTAACTGTTGTCTGATCATAGCCATAGTACATGTTATTGCTGATTACAGAACGGGAGTCTTCCGTTTTCTTTGTATCATGCTTGATACCGAAGCGCGTATTTGCAAACAGGTTGTTGTAAACTTCTGCATATACGGTTGCTTCCAGCCAGATGCTGCCACCCTTTACTGTAGGCCTTCTCCAGCCGGTATTGATCATCGTATTGTTATACGCGATCACATGTGCTTGCACAGCACGGTCGCCGGAGTTAGACAACTTCATGGCATTGGTGTTGTTGGAATAGAACAGGTTATTGGCCACATCCGCAATACAACCGGATTTGATGTTTACCCCTTCACCACCGGTTAAGCCTGTGGTATAGAATTTATTATTAGAGAAGAGAATTTTACCACCTTCGATATAAGTACAATCTTCCTGGAAATTACGGAAGATGCTGTTGGTCACCACCAGTTTACCATTGATGTTGCTAAACCAGAGTGCAGGCAGGTTTTCACCGCTGATAGCCTTGTACAGTCCCATTTTCACAGAGGAAGAGGCATCTGTTGTGGTACTGCCGCCATATTCCAGGATGGTGTTATCCAGCAGTAACTCCGCACAGGTTGGAGAAGCGAGGATCCCCCCCCATTGCTTACCGAATTTTTTGGCAGCAGTTCTGTAACCTTCTTCGATGGTGATCTTCACAGGATTTTCTGCAGTACCCATGGAATACAGGTTACCGTTTACGATGAACTCAGGTTTTGCCAGTGTATCCATGATCACGGTTACACCTTCTTCAATCACCAGTGTTTTACCGGCAGGCACAATGATATCGCCAACCACACGCTGTACACTTCCTTTTGCCCAGATACCATATACATCACCTTTCAGTCCTTCTGCACCACCTGTTGAAGGGGTTGTATCTACGTAAATATTTGCTTTCTTACATCCGGTGGCCACCATGGCAAGCAGAAGTACCAGTCGGAAAATCTGTTTAATATTCATATCCAATATTTTTAAAGAAGATTATAATTTATAACGTACACCCAGCAGGTAAGTCTGACCGTAATACTCTTTGCGGATCAGCGTTTCATTAGATGTTGCTGACTGACCAGGCATGTTGTCGTTTCTTACGTTATGACCTTTGATGAAAATAGTTGAAGGTGTATTGAGCAGGTTATTCGCTTTACCGTAAACAGTCCAGTGTTTCAGGAAGTGTTTTTCTACAGAGAAGTCCATCTGTATAAATCCTTTCTGCCACAGGTCATTATCTACGAATTGTGAAACGGTGTTGATACGCGGACCGGTGTAAGCACCTGCCAGCTGCAGTTCCCAGCCTTTCTTCATGTCTTTGTACAGCATGGAAAGGTTAGCAATGTGTTCAGACTGGCCAAACAGTGGTCTGGTTTGTTCTACCTGGACAGGCACCTGGTTGCCTTTGTCGTCACGGATTCTTTTTGTTTTCAGGGTAGTGATGGCAGAGTGGGTATAAGTATAGTTTGCTTTCACACCGAGTTTGCTGAAGAAGTGGATGAAATCCGCTTCCAGTCCGTAGTTATGTGCTGTACCGAAGTTACCTGGCATATAGTAAACATCCATAGGGCGGGTAGCATCAGGTTGCAGCGTATATTCGATAGGGTTAGCAATTGTTTTGTAGAAAACCCCTACGAGGAACTGATCGCCAGCTTTAGGGAACAGTTCATAACGCAGGTCAAAGTTATCTGCCACGGCGTGTTTCAGGTCGGCATAACCACGTTCGGTATAATCTTCCTGTACAATTTTGCCTGGCACAATCTCAAAGAATCCAGGACGGTTGATAGAACGGAAGTAGCTTGCACGCAGCTGCTGATGGTGCGCCAGCTCATATTTCAGGTTCAGGGAAGGCAATACATCAGTATATTCCTGGTTATTCACCGGCTTAGGTTCTCCTTGCGGGAAATACATTTTATAACCCTGGTTGGTATGTTCTACGCGTACACCACCGATTACTTCCAGGTCAGCGAACTTGAATTTCGCCATACCGTAGCCGGCAGCGATTTTCTCAGAAGCATCATAGGTCAATGCATTTCCTACGGCACCTGTCGGGTTCTGTACGTCCCAGATAATGTCTGTATAGCTGTTGAAGTCTTTACCATACAGCGCCTGGGTATTGCTTGGGCGCAGACTATAGTTATTATAGAAGCTGCTGCGTTGTTTATCACGATATAAACCACCTGCACTGAAATCTGCCTTGCTACCACCAATCCTGGCAGAATAGGTCAGGTCCAGGTAACCGGCGAGGTCGTTGTCGGTATTTCTTTCCCAACGGCGGGACGCTCTGTCTACATTGGTGCGGGTATCTACGTTGTTGGTACGTACACCATACAGATCGATAAGGGTATTATCGGGTGCATCATTTTTTGCTGAGGACACCACTGCAGACCATTGCAGTTTTAATCTTTCAGGGATCAGTTTATGATCACCATGCAGGGTACCGTTGTAGATCTGCTGATCGATACGACGGGTACGGGTTTCATACGTCAGCTTTGCACTGCCCTGTTCTGGTTTATAGTCGCTGCTGAAGCTGGTGATGATACCGTCGCGTGTCTGCAGGTTTTTCAGGTGCATGTAGGCGTTGTAGAAAGAGATTTTGTTATTCTCGTTAATAACATAATCTATTTTTCCGTGTAAACCGGTACGTTGCTGCTGTTCGTAATACTGGCGTTTATTCATGCTCGTTACTACGGCGTAGCGATCGGTACTATCTACGCTATGGCCGTAGAAAGTGCTGGTAGTGGTGCGGAAGGTATTCTGGAAGCTACCTGCGAGCAATACACCCAGTTTGTTGTTGAAGAAACGTTGTCCCAGTGTCAGACCTGCCACCGTGTTAGGGGTGAAGTTCTTCGCTTTATAGTCCAGGGTACCTTTATTGAAATCTGCCGGCGTAGCGTTATAGTCTTTACCATGGATTTCGTAGGGAGAGAGCCCATTTGCTTTATCCGGGGAGAAGCCCAGGTAGCCTTTATCGAGTACACCCTGGCTGTAGCCGGCGCCCAGGTTGACGTTCAGCTGTAAGCCCGGGGTAGCGTCTTTCATCACCATGTTTACGGCACCGCCTACGGCGTCGCCTTCCATGTTAGGTGTCAGGGATTTATAGATTTCGAGCCTTTCCAGCAGATCAGCCGGGAAAAGGTCTAAAGGCACGTAGCGGTATTTATTATCCGGGCTGGGGATTTTCACGCCGTTGATCAGCGTATAGTTGTAGCGTTTGTCCATACCACGGAGGATGGCATATTGTCCTTCCCCGTTGCTGCTGCGTTCTATGGATACGCCGGAAACACGTTGGATAACGTTGGCAACAGTGAGATCTGGTGATACTTCGATGGCAGCACCGGAAACAGCGTTCATGACGATAGGCGCTTTCTGTTCCAGTTTGCGGGCGTTATTCTCTGAGGAGCCTTTGCCGCTGGCAGCCACCACTACTTCGTTCAGGTTTTTGCTGCTTTTTTCACTCAGGTAAATGTTGACCTGGGGATTATCTTTCTCTACTACTGTTATTTCTTTACTGAGCGATTTAAAGGTAAGGTGGGAAATCACCAGCGTATAATGACCTACAGGTGCATCCTTAAAAGTAAAGGAACCATCCAGTCCGCTCAGTGCCACCTGTTTGGATGGCTGCAGTAAAATGGTTACGCCGGGAAGTGGCTCACCAGTTTTCTGATCATAGATATGCCCTTTAATACCTCCGGCAAATGCTGCGGAGATACTCAGAAAGAGGCAAAGGAAAATTTGTAGCAATGACTTCATCGTAGTTTGTTTTTGCCTGGTCAGGGGTGTTTCCCAACCACGACGCAAATGTGAAATCGGCCGCAAAATTTTTCAAGAAACAGGCGTAAGCAAATCGTTATCACCGTTAACAAGGCCGTAAACAAAGCGTTATCAGCGTGAACAAACAACAAATAAATGATTGATTTTCAGTAATTTAACCGTTACACGAATAACCATTACCATTACGTTAAGCCAATATTACCGGAATGTTAAGTCCTATAAATTCTGTGCAAACGTGTTTAAGGTATCTCCTTCCGGGAGGTTTAGTTTTTTGCGTACCCGGTAGCGGGCAACACGTAAACTGTCTTGCGAGATGCCCAGGATGGTGGCCATATCTTTTGAATTGATATTCATTTTATGGAGGGCAACCAATTTGATATCGTTACTCGTCAGGTCGTTGGAGAGTGCGTTGAGTTTATCGAAGAATGACTGGTGTACCTGTCCGAAAATACTGTTGAACTCGTCCCATTGTTTTTCGTGGTGTTGGTTCTGTTCTATTTTCAGGAGGATCTGCTGCAGTTGTTTTTTATTATCCCGTTTGTCATCTTTTACAATAGTGGAGATACTATCTTTTAATTCATCCATGAACTGATTACGTTGGATGACCTGCAAAGTATGGGAAGCCAGTTTTTTGCTGTTGAGCTCCAGCTGGTCTTTCTGGGCTTCCTGTACCTGTTCGTTTTTATCGGAAATAGCCTTTTGCTCGCGTATTTTTAATTTCTGGCGGGAGATGATCAGCAGACTTACGACCACCAGCAACAGCACCACTGCAGCCAGGGCCGAATAGATGACGATATTGATACGGTGACTGTTTTCCAGTCGCAGGATCTCATCATTTTTTTTATTGATATCATAGATGATGCGCAGGAAGCTCATCTGGCGGTTGTTCTGCTCGGAATAGATGCTCAGCAGGGATTTGCGGCTTTGTTCCATGTATACGAAGGCGCTGTCGTGCTGTCCGAGCAGTTTGAAGTTCAGGGCAATATCCTTGCAGGCGGCGCCGATCTGGTAGTTATTGTTGGTAGCCCTTGCCATGGCGAGTGCCTGGCGGCTGAACTGCATACTTTGTATGAGGCGGTTGGTTTTACGGTAGATGTCACCTATATTATTTACCACTTCTATACTGCCTATCCGGTCGTTGTCGGACTCATAAACCGCGAGGGCCTTATTAAAGAATACGAGTGCGGAGTCGTACTTTTCCTGGTCTTCATAAATACTTCCCAGGTTTTCGTATATGCCGGCGATGCCTTTATGATCGCGGATGCTTTCATAGGCACGGAGTGCCAGGCGGTTATAGTAGAAGGCGCTGTCGGGTTGCTGTGCTTTTTCAAAGAGGTGACCGATATGGCCATAGGTAGCGGCGATGCCGGCAGTATCAGCGGCTTTGCGATAGAGCTGTAATGCACGCTGGTGTACCTGTGCCGCAGCGGGCTTATTGATATTATGATAATATAATACGCCCATCGCGTTGAGGTTATCCGCTTCCAGCGTGATAGCGCCGGCGGCTTCCAGCATAGACTGGGCCTGCTGATAGTACTCGAGGGCTTTGGGGTAATATCCCTGGTCTACACATATTTTTCCCATCTCCATCAGGCAAACGCCTGTACGGAGATCATCCTTATTGTTAATGGCCCCACTCTGAAGAACGCGTAACTTTTCGAATGCGGAATCAGGATACTGACGACTGAGCGCTATGGCCGCAGCAACGGCAGGATCGGGTTTATATTGAGCAGCAATTTTCTGACCGGCCCCACAAATACAACACAACAGTGTTACCAGGAACAACTTACAATAACGATACATGCAACACTTAAATCGGTAAAACATTCCACAAAGAAATATTTTTACTGTTACCTGTATGTTATCAAATCATTACCGGCTAGTGGTATTGCAGTTCGAGCACCGCAGCATTCGCTTCAAACATGGCCAGCAGCTGCTCTTTCAGCAGGTATACCTGTGGCATCAGCGGAAAACTGTGATTACGTGCAGTGGCAATATTATAATGCTGATGTAATACGGTCGTATGTTTCAGACCATCCAGCAGTTGCAGCGCGGTATTAAACGCCATGCTGTCCAGGTAAGTAGCCGCGGTATTCTGAAAAATATAATCCGGGCGGAAACCAGGATGAGACTCCAGGTAACTCAAAGCTGCATTCATATCCGGCTGACAGATACATGCCTTTGATTTTCCGGATAAATCCAGTGCATAATAATATTGTAAACGATGATCCTCATTAGGGTCAATCAGTAAAAAAGTGATTGATGGTTCCATTTTTCGATAGTTCGGGTTTAGAATTGTTGTAATGGGGCGCGCAAAGATACGTGCAAATAATTTCAAAACGCTGTTTCTGTAGCTTAAGAAATCCTTAATTAATCAATATCAAAATCGACGCCACTTTACTGCGATTTTATCTCATTAATAAAAATTTAATCGATGAATATATATTGTTCATCTACCCATCAAATAACAGCGGGATTAATATTTTAACCAATACTGATAATATCTTGCCATAAAGCTATTTATATCGATTATCCAACCTACCTTGATATTACGCGAAACGTGTCAACCAATTATTGTAGCTACAATGTGTGTAGAGAAATTCAGAATGGTGAACAATCCCTTCCGGGCCTTGCTGTGGCTGTTGCTCCCGCTATTTTCCTGTGGAATGCTGTATGCACAGGATAATCCCGTACATTTTACCCGGATAGGCCTTGCACAAGGGCTTCCGCAAAGCACCGTCCACTGTATATTGCAGGACAGTAAAGGATTTATATGGATAGGCACCGAAAATGGCCTGTGCCGATATAGTGACGATGAATTAAAAATCTTCAGATATAATAAATCCGGCGCCAACAGTATCAGCAGTAATTTTATTTATAGTCTGACCGAAGACAACAACGGTAATATTCTCATTGGCACTGCTAACGGTCTGAATATATATGATACCAGAAAGGAAACATTTCGTGTAGCCTCCGGGGAAATAAATGTACAGGACGTATCAGCAATTTTTAAAGATTCAAAAAAACGTATATGGGTAGGTGCTAAAAGCAGGTTCTATCAATATGACCCCGTGCATGAGCAGCTGAACCGCATTCCTTTACCGCAGGACTCCTACAATACCACGATACGCGGCCTCGCCGAAGATGCCGATGGCAACCTCTGGATCGGCTACGGTCCTTTTCTGCTCAAATACCAGCCAGCCACCGGAAAACTGCTGCCAGTGCCGGAAGCTATCACCCAACAGGAGGCCTATGGCCAATCCAACATCCACACCATCACCCGGCATGAACAGGAAATATGGATAGGCACACAAGGCAGCGGGCTGCTGGTATACGACAACCATAGCGGTGAATGCCTGCATTTCCATGCTGGCGGCGGCGAAAATGCCATTGCCAACGAAATGGTAAAAGCCGTACGGTTTATCCGCGACGACGCCTGGGTAGGCACCCGTAAAGGATTGTACATTATCCGCAACAGGAAAGTGATCGCACATTATACCAATGATAAATATGATCCTTCTTCACTGAGCTATAACTCAGTATGCTCCATCATACAGGACCAGGCCGGCACCGTTTGGATCGGGACCTACTGGGGCGGCATCAGCCAGGTACATCCCGGCAATGATATGAGTTATATCTCTTCGCTGATGAAAGATGGTACCGGCATGAACAGCCGCATCGCCATGGCCATTGAGGAAGATAAAAAACATGCCCTGTGGATAGCGACCAGCGCAGGTATCAACTACTACGACCCCCAAAATAATACGTTTAAATATTACCATATACCTTCTCCTACCGAAAATGTAAACAAGGATATCATCAAATCTTTACTGATAAAAGATGATAATCACCTGCTGGTAGGGAGCCTGGAAGGATTATATATTTTTGATATATCCAGTGCTACGTTTACGCGGGTGCCCCTGAAAACGCCCCGGGACCCGGAAGGCAAAAGGATTCATGCCATATTCGCCATGGAACGCAGCGACAACGGCTGGTGGCTGGGCGCCGAATCCGGGGTATACCATCTTGATAAAAATCTACATGTCACCTATTATTGTCACCAGAAAAATGACCCGCATAGCCTGATCAATGGTGATGTCAACTGCCTGAAGCAGGACAGTAAAGGGAATCTGTGGGTAGGTACCATCGAAGGACTTTGTTACCTCCCCAGGAACCAGGACAAATTCATTCAGCCGCTCAACAGCCTGCTGAACCCTTTCAACGTTACAAGTAATGTTCACTGCATACAGGAAGACAGCAACGGCACCATATGGGTGGGCACACATAACAACGGTCTTATGTATATGGATCTGGCCCTGAACCATTTGCGGATGCCGGATACAGAAGCGCGTTTATCGGATGTCATTATCCGCGGGATAGTGGAAGATAACGGCGGGAATCTCTGGGTCAGCGGGCAGGATAACATCATGAAGATCAGCCAGGACTCCCTCCCGGCCGCAGGTCCGGGCCTGCTCAAAGTCACCAATTTCGGTATCGGCTACTGGCCGGGGGCGACGGAATACCTGAACCCCGCTGTAAAAACAGCCAATGGCGACATCCTGTTTGGCGGCATCAATGGCATCATGCGGTTTAGTCCGCGTACCATGTCCAACAACACCGTACCACCGAAAGTAACGCTGACGGGTATGTTAATTAAAAACATACCCGTAGATGTAGGCGCGGAAAATTCACCACTGAAAGAATCCGTGACCTATACCAGCAAAATCACCCTGAACCACGACCAGGCCTATTTCACCTTACATTTTGCGGCCCTGAATTACATCAGTTCGGAGTCTAACCAGTTCGCCTATATGATGGAGGGCCTCCATGGCGATAACAAGTGGCATTATGTAGGCCACCAGACCTCCGCCACCTTCACCAACCTGGACCCTGGCAATTACACCTTTAAAGTGAAGGCCGCCAACAACGACGGCGTCTGGAGTACCTCTCCTACCTGTCTGCGTATACGCGTGCTCCCGCCCTTCTGGAAAACCTGGTATGCTTATCTCTCCTACGGCCTGATTATCAGCGGGCTGCTGCTCTGGTACTATTACTATAACCTCCGCACCACCCTGCTGCGCGATGAAATTATGAAGCAGCATGTTATCCGCGAGAAAGAACGGGAGCTGACCAAAAATAAAATGGACTTCTTCACCAATATCTCCCACGACATCAAAACGCCGCTGACATTAATTATGGCGCCGGTAGAGAAATTGCTGCAAAATCCGGAGGCAGATGGAGATGAAAGGCAGCAGCTGCTGCTGATCCGTCAGAATGGCGAGCGGCTGATGCGGCTCATGGACCAGCTCCTCGATTTCAGGCGGCTGGAAGAAGGCGGCATGCCTTTACAGGCAGAGCAGGCAGATATGGTAGCATTTTGCAGAGAGATGACCGCCGCATTCGAGAACCTGGCCACCAGGCGGAATATCCAGCTGAAGCTGGAAACCAGCGAAGAACGGATGCCGGTATGGTTTGATAAAGATAAATTCGAGAAGATCCTGTTTAACCTGCTATCCAACGCATTGAAGTTTACACCCGCCGGCGGCGCTGTTACCGTAAAGATCGGCTATGAAGGCCCGATGTGCAAACTAACGGTAACGGATACCGGAATAGGCATTCCGGCTTCACATTTTGAAAAGATCTTCGGGCAGTTCAACCATTACGACTTCCATAACCTGCAGATGGGCGGTACCGGCATCGGGCTGGCCTTTGTGAAAGGTTTGGTGACACTGCACCATGGCAGCATCGGGTTAGATAGCCGGGAGGCAACCCCTGAACAGCCAGGGTTCACTACTTTTAATATACGCATTCCCGTTAGTAACCAGCATCTTATGCCGGAAGAAATGGTACAGATAACAACCAATCTCCGCTTGCAGGCTCCTGCGGAAGGGGAAGACAGCACGCCGCAGCAAGGCAGCGCCGAAGGGGATGGCCCGGTGATGCTGATCGTAGAAGACAATAAAGATGTGCTCCATTACCTGGCGGATATGTTCCGGGGGAGTTATACCCTTCACCTGGCTGCGGACGGCATTGCCGGGCTGGAGCTGGCCACCAGTCACCTGCCGGACATTATCATCAGCGATGTGATGATGCCGGGCATGAATGGCGTAGAGCTTTGTCATCAGCTGAAGAACGACAACCGTACCAGCCATATACCTATTATATTATTATCCGCCAGGTCTACCGTTTCGTTTATCCGGGAGGGTTATGAAACCGGAGCAGATGATTATATCACGAAGCCTTTCAGCATTTCCCTGCTGACCGCCAGGGTACAGAACCTGCTGGATTCCCGGAAATTGCTGCGGGAGCGGTATAGCCGCATGGCCGCCATGGCACCCGAACAGATTCCGGTCACCGGCCCCGATGATATCTTCCTGAAAACCGTTATCGCCTATATAGAAGAAAATATGGCAGAGCCTACCCTCAATGTGGAAGACCTGGCCGCAGCGGTGAGCATGAGCCGCATCACCCTTTACCGGAAATTAAAAGCACTTACCAACCAAACCACCATCGAGTTTATCCGTAGTATCCGCTTACGGCAGGCTGCCCGTTTACTCGGCTCACAACAGTATAATGTAAACGAAGTGGCTTACATGACCGGGTTTTCTGACGTGGATTATTTCCGTAAATGGTTTAAAAAGGAATTTAACCAGTTACCCAGCGAATATGGCAAGAACAATCAACCATCTAATACATAATCATCGACATAAACATTATATTTTTATCTAATTATATATAGAAAGATGATTTTACCGGGTATAAAATGAAACAAAATACGGGTAGAAATGCAGGATATGACCTGTAGGAGAAACTATGAAGAGCCTATTTTTACAGGCACAGAGACAACAAATAAAATGCTCGCAAACCGACTTTAATTCGTAGGAAAAAGTATCAACCAAACATGAAGTAACAGAGAGATCAACATTTGATAATTCCTGGTGAACGATGAAAAGCTGCAGTTAGTTACACGATCATGGTAACTAAGGGACATGCTATTGCCTTACTATTTTAAACTATTCAAAAACATGCGCCTGAATTCCGTATTCATTTTCGGCATGCTGCTATTAGCGGCATGCACGATGGTAGGCTGTAAAAAAGATCCTAAATCGGACCAGTTTGTGCTGAAATTCTGGAATGTTCAGCTAAAAGGAACGAATGTCGTTCCGGCCACACCTGGTAATGGAGCCAGTGCCTATGCACTGCTGTACCTCCGCGACGACTACCATCTTTATTATGACATCTATTTCGATTCCCTCCCCGCAGGAATTGTACCGGAAGGAGTAGACATCCGCGTTGGCGGGCCTGTACAAAACAACAGTACTACCCTCCTTTCACTGACCGGCACTTTCACCGGTTCCAAAATGAGCGGCAACATCGACATGCCTAAAACCATGGTAGATAGTCTGCTCAAAACATCCGGCTATATGGTCATTAAGTCCAAAACTGCACCGGACGGACTGGTAAGAGGTCAGCTCGACAAGAAAATCATTTTCTCCAAGGATGTGGCGATGACCGCTGCACAGGTAGTTCCTGCGGCTAACAACAGCGCCACCGCAAATTTCTCTATCCGCATTACGGAAGATAATATCGGTTTTTATGCAATCGATGTCAAAAACCTTCCTGCAGGCGATGCACTAACGGAAACGCATATACACACCAGCGCAGGCGCAACATTGCTGAAGATGGCCTCCAAGCCGGCAGACTATGGCGTGCAGCTGAACATGTCCATCACCGGGGAGCCGCTGCGCGCACTGCAACAGGACCCTTTATACGTGGACGTTCACTCTACCCTGTACCCCAATGGCCTGGTGCGTGGCACCCTCCGTTAATGAAATGCATTCCTGTTCCAAAACCTATTTATAATGAAGCATATATATAAAAAGAAGCAACTGCTACGTTGGTGCCTCACCGTTATCACCGCAGCAGCTGCGGCCACTCCCGGTATGGCGCAAGACAGCAGCCAGATCACACGCATCCTCCGAAAAGACAGCACCTGGTTTGCCCAGCCTACCTACGGATGGAATAAAACTTCTACCAGAGCCAATACCGTAGCCGCTGTAGGCACGATCTACAGCAACGATGTCAACAGCACGCCCGTAGCCAACATCACCAACGTACTGGCAGGACGCCTCGCCGGACTCGGTACCGCGCAGTCTACCGGACTAGCTGGCACAGATGCCGCCACACTCGGCCTCAGAGGCAGAACGCCACTCATCGTAATCGATGGCGTAGTGCGTGACTTCACCGGATTCAACCCCTCCGACATAGAAAGCGTTACCCTGCTGAAAGACGCCCTGGCCACCGCTATGTATGGTCAGCGCTCTTCCAATGGCGTATTGCTCATCACCACCAAAAGCAAAGGCCGCAAGAGCTTTGAACTGAACGTAGGCGCACAAAAGGGTATACTGGACCCGCTGTACCGTCCGAAATTCCTCAACTCCTACGATTACGCCACGCTCTACAACGAAGCACAGCAGAACACCACCCCCGGTTCTACGCCGCGTTACAGCGCCGACCAGCTCAACGCCTGGAAGAACCACACCAATGATCCATACACCCAGCCGGATGTAAACTGGATGGACGAAATAGTGAAGAAACAAACGCAGCAACAACGCTATAACATCGACCTGGCAGGAACGGCAAAGAACTATCACTATTTTGCCTCATTGGAGCATTTCTCCCAGTCGGGCAATTTTGTTACCTCTCCCAACAACAGCTATAATACCAACAACGACTATAAACGCTATAATATCCGCACCAATGCCGCCGTGCAGTTCAACAAGGATATTGAGTTGTCGCTGAACGTATTCGGATCGCTGGAAACCCGCAATCAGCCAGGCGTACTCTCACAAGGGGTGATGGCCCAGATCGCAGCAACCGCTCCTAATGCATTCCCGATCTATAATAAAAATGGTTCGTTTGCCAGTACCAATGAATATGTATTCAACCCTTATGCCGGCGCGGTAAGCACCGGATATATCCCCAACACACAACGAACCATTGCCGCTGATATGGCTTTGCAATACAAGCTGGATGATCTCGTGAAAGGTTTGTGGGTAAAAGGTCAGTTGTCCATGAACAACTCCTACAGTGAATATATAGACCGGTCAAAAAGCTACGCCACTTTCTCGCCTGACACCAGTGCCGGCGCTGCTCCAGGCTCCTATATCCAATATGCTACGAACGGGGTGGTTGGTGCAGGTACCGCATTTGTCGCGCAACAAGGCCGCCAAAACTACTACAATTTAATGGCCGGTTACGATCGTAGCTGGAACGAACATACGCTGAATGTACTCGCTACCTATAACGTTGACAACAACATCATCAGCTTTTACCAGCTAAACCGCGTGTACACCAACTTCGGCATCAATGCTTCCTACGACTGGAAGAAAACCTATTTCGCAGAAGTATCGATGACAGAAAGTGCGCTCAACCGCTATCAGCCTGGTCATAGGTATACTTTTTTACCAACTGCAGGTCTGGGCTGGGTCATCAGCAATGAAAATTTCTTTAACAGCCAGCTGATCAGCAGACTGAAACTACGCGCCAGCGTTGGACAGACAGCCTGGGGAGATCCTGACGGGTACTATCCGTACATGACTAACTATACCGTGGATACCACCGGCTATAACGTAGGAGAAACACCTTCTGGCATAGGCGGTATTGCCAAGAAACAGGTAGGTAATATTAATTATACATGGGAGAAAGGTCTGAAAATGGATATCGGCCTGGAAGCCGCCTTCCTGCATGATCAATTATCTGTTACTGTAGATTATTACCGCAACAAACTGTACGACCTGCTGCAAACCAGGAGCAGAAACACCGGCATTTTCGGACAGCCGTACCCGGTAGAGAACATCGGCAGCAACAGGTACAGCGGTGTGGAAGCTGCTATCAACTGGGCGCCTGTATCTCACAGCAATTTTAAATATTATATCAACGGAACTTTCGCTGCCGCCTACAGCAAAGTACTTAGCAGTGGCGATCCTGCCTACCCTTACCCATGGCAATACCGTACCGGCAAAGCGGTGGGCTCCCTCTTCGGACTGGTAGCAGACGGCTTCTACGACAGCAAAACCGATATCAGCAAAACGGCTAACTACCAGGGCTATACGCCGGTTGCAGGTGATATTAAATATAAAGACCTCAACGGCGACGGCGTCATCAACGTACTGGACATGACCGCCATCTCCAACCAGAAACCGGAAATCTATTTCGGCATCAGCGGTGGCTTTACCTGGAAAAGCTTCGATTTCAAGGCACTCGTGCAAGGAAATGTGAACCGCCTGGTGGCATTCAATCCTGCTACCCTCATGCCTTTCGGAAGCAATATCAATAACAATGCACAGGCTATGCACCTCGACAGATGGACATCGGACAATAGTGTCAATGCCTCCTTCCCGAGACTGACACTGGGTAGCAATGTGAATAACAACCAGATCTCTACTTTCTGGCAACGCAACGCAGATTATGTAAGACTGAAAAATGTGGAGATAGGATATGATTTCAAAAAACTGTTATTCACACACAGCAAAATCAACCAGCTGCGCTTCTTTGTCAACGCCTATAACCTAATCACCATTTCAAAGGTGAAAGACATCGATCCTGAATCCTATTACAACGCATTCAGCAATCAGCGTATCATCAATGGTGGTATCACTTTAGGCCTGTAATCCTTAATGAACTTCTGCAATGAAAAAATATACATTATTACTTCCTGTCCTGGCCTGCATAGGTATTAGCGCCTGTCAGAAAAATGTGGTGGAAAAACAGCCGCTGGAATTTGTGAACGACGATCTTGTGTTTGATAAACTGGATTCCCTGGGCGTTTATGCAGAGAAATATCTCTACAACGTATACAGCGATCTTCCCAATGGATTCAACCGCATCAACAGCAATATCCTCGATGCCGGTGCAGACGATGCATTACCCAGTAGTAACAGCGATATTGTCAACTACTTCTCCAATGGTATCTGGAGCCCCTATAACTTACCGGATAACCGCTGGGACCAGTGCTACGGCGCTATTCAGAAGGTGAACCTCTTCCTTTCCAAAATAGACCAGGTGCCGTTGAAAACAGCCGGGCTGAAAGACCAATGGAAAAACGAAGCCAGGTTTATCCGTGCCATCAGCTACTTCGAGCTGATCAAACGCTGGGGTGGCGTGCCTTTGGTGGGAGACAAAGTTTTTGACCTGACAAGTGACCTGGCGTTTACCCGTAACAGTTATACCGACTGCGTTAAATACATCACCACCGAAGTAGATACCGCCGTTAAATACCTGCCTGCTTCCTATGCTACCGCCTATTTCGGAAGAGCAACCAAAGGTGCAGCCATGGCGCTTAAAGCAAGAGTGTTACTCTATGCCGCCAGTGAACTGAACAACCCTGACCATAGCACCGACAAGTGGATAGCCGCTGCCAACGCAGCGCAGGACGTAATGAACCTGGGCACCTATTCCCTTACTACCGCCTTCGATGATCCGTACATGAAACGTAAAACTTCAGAAACCATCCTGGCATTTATGACAGGGCAAGGCTATACCGTAGAGATACAGAACGGCCCTATAGGCTCCAAACGCGGGGATTTGGGCAGAACAAATCCTACGCAGGAACTGGTGAACGAATTTGAAATGGCCAATGGCAAAATGATCAGCGACGCCACTTCAGGATACAATCCTGCTGCACCTTACACCGGCAGAGACCCACGTTTCTACCTCACCGTTTTCCATAACGGCATGAGCTGGCTGAGCAGAAATGTGGAAACATTTGACGGAGGCATAGACCGCCCGCAAGGCTTCGGTAAAGCCACCAGCGGTGAAACACGCACGGGTTACTACATGCGTAAATTCCTCAGCACAGCAGGAACGACCAGCAGCTATACCAGCACGGACCACTGCTTCCCTATCTTCCGCTACTCAGAGATACTGCTCAACTATGCCGAAGCTGCCAATGAGGCCTATGGCCCGGTGAAAGGTGTATACGATGCGATAGAGGCTGTCCGTAAACGCGCGAAATTAAATCCCTATACATTACCAACAGGCCTGACACAAGACCAGATGCGCCAGCGTATCCGCCACGAACGCCGTGTGGAACTGGCTTTCGAAGAACATCGCTTCTGGGATATACGCCGCTGGAAAATTGCTGAAACAGTACTCAATCAACCGCTACACGGTATCCAGATCACCAAAGCAACCGACGGCACCTTATCCTACCAGGTTGTAGAAGCCGCCACCACTAAGTTCCAGGCCGACCGCATGTACCTCTATCCTATTCCTTACAAGGAATTGCTGTCTAACACCAACATGCGTCAGAATCCAAATTGGTAATCTTTAACACCGCTCAACATGAAAAAAATATTATATCATCTATTATATATCTGTCTGGCATTTGCAGTACTACCGGCCTATGCACAACAACGTACCATCAACGGGGTTGTTTCGGAAGGTGCGCAGCCACTGCCAGGCGTGTCTGTCTTTGAGAAGGACATGCCTTCCAACGGCGTAGCCACAGATGAGCAGGGGAAATACACACTTACCCTCAAAGGAAAAGCTGGCATCGTCATCTTCTCCTATGTTGGTTATCTTAAAAAAGAATTACCTGCTGCACAGGCCAATGGAAAAATCATTCTCTCTCCCGATGTGAAAGGGATGGAAGATGTGGTGGTAATTGGCTATGCAACACCTAAGAAACCTACCGTTACAGGTGCCGTGAGTGCGATCTCCGGGGCACAGATCAGGCAAAGTCCTTCTGCCAGTTTGCAGAACGCCCTGGCAGGTAAGGTTCCGGGCCTCTTCACACAGCAGCGTAGCGGCCAGCCCGGTAAAGATGGCGCCGCCTTCTCTATTCGCGGTGTAAGCTCCTATAATACTACCGATAACAACTCCGCCAACAATCCGCTGATTATTGTAGATGATATTGAATTCACCTACGACCAGGTAAATCAGCTGGACCCTAACGAGATCGAAAGTATCTCTATCCTCAAAGATGCCTCTACCACTGCGGTGTATGGTATCCGTGGTGCAAACGGTGTAATGGTGATTACCACCCGTCGTGGTAAATCCGGCAAACCTATGCTCACGCTGCGTAATGAAACAGGTGCACAAACACCTACCCGGCCTCCGAAGATGAACAGCGGCTATACCACGCTGGAAATGTTGCGCGAATATGAAACCACCAACATGCGCGACCCGGCCGTAAAATACCCGCAGTACTTCTCCGGTAATAATCTTGACTATTACAAAGATAACAGCTCTCCTTACCTGCACCCATATGTAAACTGGTGGGATGTGCTCATGCGCGACTATAGCCTGCAAAACAGGACTAACTTCGACATCAGCGGCGGTTCTGATCTTATCAAATATTTTATCTCCCTGGGCTATCTCACACAGGGTGGTATCTATAAAAACTTCTCCTCCGGCGAAGGTTATAACGGAAACTATTTCTACAACAGGTATAACTTCCGTTCCAATATCGATATCGATCCTACCAAAGATTTGCATATTCGTGTAGACTTATCCGGTAGGTTCGGTACTACGAACGAACCTAACGACAAGGCTTTCAATGGTGGTGGCACTACCTTCCAGTATCTCTGGAATGGCGAATTATCTTCCTTTGGTTACCCGGTATACAATGAAAACGGCACATTGGGTGGTACAACATCCACCAGCACCAAAATGAACCCGCTGGCGGTATTGACTTACTCCGGCTATCAGCGCAGTTATGAAAATAACTTTAACGTAGTAACATCGGCCACACACAAATTAGACTTCATCACCCAAGGTCTTGCTGCTAACGTATTGGTTTCTCTTGCCAGTGATTATAATTTCAACAGGAGTCTGACACGTGCCAACAATGAAATCCTGACCTATTACTACGATGAAATAGCGCAGGCTTACAAGCCTAACGTAAACAACCTATACCGTATGGGCCGCTTATCGGCCAATGGTGGTTATCGCGGTAGTGCCAGAAAACTGAACCTGCAAGCTTCGTTGAATTATGGCAGAAGCTTTGGCGATCACAACTTCAGCGGATTATTATTACTAAATCAGAATACCAATACAGATAATAGCTGGAATACCACCACCCTGGGAGTAGACGCAGGTATCCCGGCTAACTTCCGCGGTATCACCGGTCGTATCGGCTATAACTACAAACTCAAATACCTGCTGGATTTCAACACCGGTTATAACGGGTCAGATCGTTTTGCCAGCAGCAAAAAATACGGCTTCTTCCCTGCTATCGGCGTGGGTTGGAATATTAGCGAAGAAAACTTCTTCAAAGACAACATCCACTTTATAGATGCATTGAAGATCCGCGGTTCCTATGGCTCAGTGGGTAGTGATAAGATCGGTTCCTACAAATACCTTTATGAGCAGGTATATACCAGCGGTAAAGGCTACAACTTTGGAGAAAACAGTACAAGCTACAGTGGCACTATCGAAGGAGATCTGGGTAATCTTAACGTAACCTGGGAGAAAGAAAAGAAAACTGATATTGGTGTAGACATCAAAATGTTTAATGGTAAACTGGGTATCGTGGCTGACTATTTCAGCAACCTCCGTTACGACATTCTCTCTACCCGTGGAACAGTGCCACAGGCCATTGGTATTGGTTTGCCGCCAATGAACCTGGGTCGCGTAAGCAATAAAGGCTATGAACTGGAAGTGGAATACAACAACCGTTCACACAAACTGAATTACTTCGCACGCGGTCAGGTAAGTTTTGCTAAAAATAAAATTCTCTACAAAGACGAACCCATCGCTAAATATCCATGGCTGGCATCTACCGGTAAATCTATCGGACAAACCTTCGGTTATAAATTCATAGGTTTTTATAAAGATGCAGAAGATGTATTTAAAAGCCCTCACCTGGTTACCAGCGTACCAATGCAGAACCTCTTCCCTGGTGCGATGAAATTTGCAGACCTCAACGGCGACGGCGTTATCGATGATAATGACAAAATAGCAATGGGCGTGAACCTGCCAAGATATACGGCTGGATTGAGTTTCGGCCTTTCCTACAAAGGCATTGACTTCAGCACTTTATTCCAGGGCTCCTTTGATTATGTGATCAACATTCAACGTGGTAGCCTGGCGTATAGCCGTCCGGAAAGACAATCCGTTCCTTTCAACCTGGGCAGATGGACGCCATGGGCAACAGATGCTAACTATCCTGCGCTGGCGGATGGACAAGGTAGTCCGCAAACATCTACCTACTGGTACAGAAAAGGTGATTATGTAAGATGGAAACAATTCGAGCTCGGATATACAGTACCAGCATCTCTCTTAAAACATAAAGTTGTAAAAAGTGTGCGTGTTTATGCCAACGGTTATAACATGGCATTAGTATATAACAGTCTGCCAGTGGCCATTGATCCTGAGTCTGCGCTCTCCTCTTCTATTGGTGAGTATCCGCAGCAGAAGATCTGGAACTTTGGTGTGCAGGTAGGATTATAACCGTTTGTTAGTAAAATAAATTTTTATGAAGATGATTAAACAACTCACTAAATATACTGCAACAGGCATCGCTTCACTGGCGATGTTTGTTGCCTGCAAAAAATCAGATAGCTTCCTCGATAAGCGCCAGACAGAGAGTCTGAACGAGCAGGTCGTTTTTTCTGATAGTGCCAAAACCCTCAGCTTCCTGACAGACATGTACGCCTATACCGGCCAGGATCTTATCCACAACAGGTATACACTGATAACATCTGCAGTAGGTAACGATTACGCCTGTATGGAAGATATGACGTCGCACTCTATCTCTTTCTATGGAGATCCGCAGCAGAGCTTTATCACAGGGGCATCTACCGCAAAAAACTATTTCTCCAACAACTACTACAAAACCTATTACCTGAAAATACGTGCTGCCAATCAGTACATGAAAAAGGTAAAGCAGTCGCCGCTGTCGCCTGCCATGCAAACACGTACTGCCGGTGAAGCGCGTTTCCTGCGTGCCTACTTCTATTCCGCGCTGGTACGTCATTTCGGTGGTGTGATGCTTGTTGGAGATACCATCTTTTCTGATTTAAGTACACCTATCGACTATAAACGCAATACCTACAAAGCCTGCATCGACTATATCGCTGATGAATGCGATAAAGCGGCGGCTGATCTGCCTCCGCTGGAGCAGCAGAACCCTGCTGATTACGGCCGTATCAACAAAGGTATGTGTCTGGCCCTGAAAGCCCGTATGCTGGTGGCAGCGGCGAGCCCTTTGTACAATGGTAATCCTATCACTACAGATCCGGCATTACAGCCGCTGGTAAGCTACAGTGCTACCTATGATGAAAGTCTGTGGCGCAAGGCAGCAGATGCCTGCAAGGCAGTAATGAACCTGGGTACCTACCAGCTCTTCGACATCCAGACAACAGGCTCCCGCCCTGGCTATGGCTGGTGGAAGATGTTCCTGACACGTAAAAACGTGGAGTATATCATGCCTTATATGTTGGTGGGTGGTACTTCACTGGAAGGCGCCTGGTTCCCTATTTCGCGTGGTGGCTCCGGATGGAGCACGCCTACACAGAACCTCGTAGATGCCTTCGGTATGGCCAATGGTAAAGCGACCAGCTCCCCCGGCTCTGGCTATGATCCTAATTTCCCTTACGCGAACCGCGATCCGCGTTTTTATAATACCATCATCTATAACCAGGCGATACTCTATAACAACAGTACCAAAAAAATGGATCCTATAGATATCTACAAAACCTGGCAGGGCGTATTAACGTCCGACGGCTTACAGCAATACAAAACAAAAACAGGTTATTACTCCCGTAAAATGGCCAACGACAGCACCGGCGCCTATACTTCACAAAACAGGGTATATCCGGTGATCCGTTATACAGAAATGCTGATGGGTTATGCCGAAGCCATGAACGAAATCAGTGGTCCTACCGCAGAGGTATACCAGATAGTAAAAGATATCCGCAAACGTGCCGGTATTCTCCCGGGCACTGATGGCATGTACGGCCTCGACGCAGGGCTTTCCAAAGAAGCGATGCGTGGCGTTATCCGTAATGAATATGAAGTTGAATTTGCATACGAAGGCCACTGGTACTATGATACCCGTCGCTGGAAAACCGCTGAGGTAACGGAAAACAGGGCGATGCAGGGTATGATGGTGACCAAACAGCAGGATGGTACGTTCACTTATCAGGCGATCACTGCACTTTCAGCGGTATTCCTCTATCCTAAGATGTATTTCTGTCCGCTGCCATTTGATGAAGTAAACAAGAGCCGTGACCTGTTACAGAATCCGGGTTGGTAATAAATAATTAAAAGAACCATGAAAAAACTAATGATCACCGTGGCCTTGCTGGGAGCCATGTTCCAGGCAGGCGCACAAGATGCTAAAACCAGCGCCATACCCTTAAAGTATGGCGCACAATACACCGGAAAAAGAACCGACGACGCCATGAACAAATGGCGCAGCAACCGTTTCGGCCAATTTATTCACTGGGGCCTCTATGCCATCCCCGGTGGCATATGGAAAGGTAAAACCTACAACTATGCCGCTGAATTCCTGAAGTCCAGCGCACATATCCCTGATGCTACCTGGGATTCGCTGATGTACCAGTTCAATCCGGTGAAGTTTGATGCAAAGGAATGGGCGAAGATGGCCAAACGTATGGGCGTGAAATACATGACCATCACCACCAAGCACCACGAAGGCTTCTGCCTCTGGCCTAGCCGCTATACCGATTTCAACGTCAGCAATACACCTTATAAGAAAGATATCCTGAAACAGCTCATAGAAGCTTATAACGCAGAAGGCATCGACGTGAACTTCTACTATTCCGTGCTCGACTGGCATCATCCCGACTGGCGCGATGATATCAAAACACCGGAAGACAGCGTTGCATTCAGCCGCTACCTATCTTTTGCCTACAACCAGCTGAAAGAGCTGGCCACGAACTACCCTACGGTGAAAGCCTTCTGGTTTGACGGCACCTGGGACAGCAGTGTAAGGTTCAACGGCAAATGGACCTATGAAGTAGAAAAAATGCTGAAAGAAGTAAGACCGGGTGTTATTGTCAACAGCCGCCTCCGTGCTGATGATTACGGCAAACGTCACAAAGATTCCAACGGTCAGCTCATGGGCGACTACGAATCAGGGTACGAACGTCGTTTACCCAATCCCGTTACAGATATCGCCGTTACCAAATGGGACTGGGAAGCCTGTATGACCATCCCTGAAAACCAGTGGGGATACCATAAAGACTGGACAATAAGCCACGTAAAATCGCCGCTGGAGCTCCTGGAAATGCTGGTACACAGCACTTCTATGGGAGGCAATTTCCTGCTGAACTTCGGCCCTTCCGGCGAGGGTACCTTCCGTAAACAGGAACTCGACATCGCCAGTTATATCGGCAACTGGATGGGGAAATACGGTAACGTTATCTGGGACTGCGACTATGCAGGTATGCAGAAAGAAGACTGGGGTTACTATACCAGGAAGAAAGGCGCTTCTCAGCTGAATATGGTGGTGTTCAACGTGCCGGTGAGTGGTTTACTGAAAGTGAATACACCTAAAGGTATGGTGCTGGATAAAGCCGCCTTCATGGATGCTGCCGGCAAACCTTTATCCGTAGAAGAAATCGCAGCCAATCAATACCTGGTACATCTGCCAATAAAATTATATACTTCGCCACAGGTTATTATCGTAGACTATCACGAAGGATCGTCTAAAGGTAGTTACCAGAAAGCGAAAACCTAAGAATATGCATGATCGGTTAGCCCCAATTAAAACAGGCATCAGCTTCTGCTGATGCCTTACTTATTTTCGGGGGTTGGGGTTGCTCGTCCAGCCGTGGGGGTTTGGGAGATTTATTGCCGCGCTGGCAGCGCGGCAATAAATCTCCCGGTCTTTTTATCGATGCCTTCGGCATCGATAAAAAGACCGGAAAAATACAATTCAGCCTAATCCTTATAATCACTCACCGTTTTCTTCGCCGGCACCGGCTCCGCATGTAACTTCGGATCAAAAGGATCATAATAATACAAACCTGCGGCTTTAAACAATGCCAGCTGCGGCTTTAAGCGCTCCATAAAATCCTCCTGATTTTTAGCCGCTGGCCTTGTCCAGCAGATTTCTGCCAACGCACAGATACGCGGAAACAACAGGTAATCCAGTCGCTCCGGAGAAGAAACCGTTTCTGTCCAGAGGTTTGCCTGCATACCCATGATAAGGGATTTATTGGCGCCTGCGGCGAGATATTTATCCGGAGAGAAGTTATATACGTTTTCGATGCTGTTGTATTGTCCGCTCCATTTTCTTCCGTACTTATTGGTGCTGTCCTGCACGAAGTCGAAGTACAGCGGCAGCCTTGGACATACAACGGTGCTATAACCATTATCCAGTGCTGTTTGCAGGGTATTCGGCTTATCATGGCGCCACCAGAATATGATAGTTTTATCTTTGGGCAGTGATACTTCCGCCATTTCGTCCCAGGCCAGCAGTTTGGCGTTCATCTTATAAACGCTGTCGGCCATGCGCTGCATGAAATACAGCTCTACCTGACGTGGCGTAGTGAGGTGTTCACGCTGCATCAGCGCCAGTATACTGCTGTCGGTGCTCCATTTTTCGTTGCCATAGCTCACTTCATCGCCGCCAAGGTGCAGCATGTTAGTACCAAACTGACCGTTGATATCTCTCAGGATATTGGTCAGGTAAGCATAGGTGGCTTCTTTACCGGGATTGAAAGTGAATTCAGGATGCCCTTTGGAGCCGCCGCCACTGAATTCGGGATAGGCATGATTGGCTGCGGTGGCATGTCCTGGCATATCTATCTCCGGAAAAACAATAATATCGCGGGCTTTCGCATATTGCAGGATCTCGCTGATATCTGCTTTGGTATAATATGTTGCTGGCGCATTAGGGTTGGTATAGTTACCGGTACCACCAACGGTGGTGAGTTTTGGATATTGGCTTACCGCTATTCTCCAGCCTGGTTCATCTGTCAGATGCCAGTGCAGGCGGTTTAGCTTATAGTAAGCCATCCAGTCGATCAGTGATTTTACTTTTTCTTTGCCAAAGAAATGCCTGGATTCGTCCAGCATTATTCCTCTCCATGCATATTGCGGTGCATCGTTGATGGTCCATGTTTTCAATTCGGCGCCATCATGTTTTGCCAGTTGCAGCAGGGTAACAGCACCGTTGAATGCGCCCAGTTCACTATTGGCGCGTATCTGGATGCCATCGGGCTTAATAGTCAGTTCGTAGGCTTCCGGATTTTTATCTTTCAGGGATGCCTGTACGAATTTGACCGCAGCTTTATGCTGGCCGCTGGCCGGAATATTTTCTATATGCTGCAATTCGTTGTGCAGGTATGCTGCTGCCTGTGTAAAGCGTGCCGGCGTGATGGCGATGTTTCTGTTCAGCGCAAAAGTGCCGGCAGCCACGGTAGCCGCTACAGGCTTCGGAATTACCGGGCATTGCGTTTGTGCATATGCGTTAGCCGCAGTCAGCAATAGCAGTGTGGCAAAGGTTTTCGTTAATTTCACTGTTCTTATGATTTAGGTTGCTATTAATCTGTCAGCAATACGAGTGTCTCGAACAGGTGCCGCAAAGTAGCCTCCGGATTGGTTGTCAGCCCGGGATGTACCCTGGATGTCTGCAATATGGTACTTCTGTTTGCGGTAAGCCATCGGAAACGGGAAGCAGGATCTCCCTGTGCAATAGGGCCTGCCTGTTTATTGCCCATACATATCTCTCCGAAAGCATCGAGGTAAGATTTCATCAGCACAGGATCTGTTGCAGGCGCAAAGCATTTCAGCCGCTCTTCATCGAGGGTGATCATCGTTTTCAGGAAACGTTGCGGCCGGCAATAGAGCACCACTCCCACATTCAGGAACTCTTCCCTTTCCACTCTGGGCACAATGCGAATAATCGCATATTCATATTCAAACAAGTGTTTCTCTGGCATCTTGTGCTGCTTTTACAAATATTTCGGATGAGGCAATTCTGGTTGTCAAAAATTCATAGTACACGTTCCGTACTTCATCTGGCGATTCTTCCCAGTCGTTAGGTGTAATCCATACATCAGGGATCAGGTCTACGATGCCACGTATACGCTCCGGCGTTAGTACAGGCCTGAACGCTGCGTCAGCAGCGGCTATTTCGGTAGCCTGCGGCAGCAGCACATGATTGGCAATCTGCGCAAAAGGCCGCACTGCCTGGTCTTTCCAGTTCTGCCACGAATGATGAAAATATAAAGAGGCGCCATGATCTATCAGCCAAAGCTCATTATGCCACATCAGCATATTGGTATTGCGGGCCGTACGGTCCACATTGGTGAGCAAAGCATCCAGCCATACGATCTGCGAAGCCAGCTTATTATCGATGATGGTTACTGCCGGATCATAGGTAATAGATCCGGAAAGGTAATGTAGTCCAAGATTAAGTCCCACGCTGAATTTCAGCAGGTCCTGTATTTCCTCATCGGCTTCTGTTCTGCCGAAAGACTCATCCAGATTAGCAAATACCAGTTCCGGTATCCGCAATCCTAAAGCCCTGGCTATCTCTCCACCTATTAATTCTGCTATGAGCGATTTAACTCCCTGTCCTGCCCCCCTGAATTTGAGTGCATACATAAACCCGTCATCCGCATCTATGATGGCTGGCATAGAACCGCCTTCCCGCAATGGCGTAATATAGCGGGTTACGTTGACAGTCCTGAGCGCCGGTTGCGTTACATTCATACTGACTTATTTTTCATTCCCTACCGGAACAGCCTGAAAATTAGACCTTTTTTCTCAGAAAACTATAGGCCCGGCGGTACTGTCCTGCGGTGCAGTATTTCCCGTTGGTGAAACCTCTTCTGCGGATGTTATTGTAGAAAGATGCAGCCTTACCCCTGTCTGTTGTGTAGGCGCCAGTTGCAACCGCAGATTTTTCAGGATAGCACCGTGGGTATCGTCCAGATAAACAGGCCAGCGGTAATCCGGTTGTTCAAAACCAAACTGGCATTTTTCCAATGTAATATTTTTCGCATGCCTTACCCAGAGGCCATAAGCCGGCTGAACTTTGAAGTCTACCGCATTGTATTGGCCCACACCCAACTCTGGCGGGCACTGGGCGGTATCGGCAGCAGCATTGCCACCTTTATACAAAAAGTGAACATTTCTAAAAACAATATCTTCTATATAACTTGTTCGTCTGCCGTCAGGCAAATCTATTGCTACACTATCAGGTAATTTATAACCGGCAACAATGCTGGTTATTTTACGCTCCTTACCACTGTACGACTTCCATTCACCGCTGCCATAAGCGCTGCCGCCATATACTTCATCTACATCTACATTATTTATTCTAATACCTGATATCCGGCCAATGCTAACGTTTTGCACCAATAATTCCTTCCTTGTTTTATCATTTTCTGTAAACGTATATTCAGCAGCGTTAGCACCTAAAATACGTGCCCTGTTAGACACAGAAATAAAGAACGGTGTAGCACTACGGCGGATCAGTGAACGGAATCCACTATCCTGGTTGGTATGCCCGCAGTTCAGATGTATATCATGTATATGCGCTCCATCGTTTGTAGAGATAGAAAAGCCAGCTTTATTGGCACCCAATACCATAATATTATCTACACAAATATCACTGATATCATCCGCGGTTTCTGACCCTATCTGAAAGAGGTTACAATTGGTATCTCCAATGATATTCCTGACACGAAAATGCTTTGAAGGTCGCGTAAAACCTAGCGAGCAATCAGACCCCGGCTTTACAATATCATCTGAACTGAGTCTGGAAAATATATTCGTAACCGTTACACGGTTACATCCCATGAAATCATAAATATCCCGCGCATTCTTCTGATTTTCCACACCAAAATAGGTATCATGTACAGAGATGCCAGCCGTACCTGTTGCCAGCAATGCAAAATGGCCCGCCTGGTCTATATGAAGTACACTAATTTTTGTGGTATCGCCATTAAGATATACAGGCTGTTGCCTGATAGTATCATACCACAAATCAGGACATCTATGTTCATTATAAACAACTCCTCCAATTTCCACATCTTTGCATAACTTCAATGAAAACATCTTGTCCGCGCGGTTATCCGGGGCATTGTTCATCACTTTATCTCCGGTAACAAGATTACCATCGCCTGTAATTCTTCCTTCACCAACGATCTTTATGTTCTGCTGCCTTTCTGCAAAGAACATCGCATTATGAAAATAATGATGCCCTACATCCTGTTTGGTAAGATAATTCTCCGGATCATCATAGGGGCCATGGTCCAGCGGTGATAAACCTGAACGATAGGCCTTATCAGAAAACCAGGTTGTTTCCGGCGCATCAGCACCTCTTAAAGCCTTTATCACCGCTCCTCTCTGGAGATACAAATAAACATTGCTCAACAAATGAACCGTCCTTACATGATACTCCCCTTCAGGAAACAACAAGGTACCACCGCCGATTTCATGCAGCCAGGCAATAGCCTTATTGATAGCATTTGTATGATCAGCAGATGAATCCAGAAATTTAGTAACGGGAACAGCGCCAGTGAAATACTTTGTGGTATTGGAATATCGCTTGCCTGTTCTTAACCGGAAATAATACAATGTATCTTTCTGCAAGCCGGTGATGTACGCGCCGCCAGGCTTCATATAGGCTTTAGCGTTAGTCCATGTACGGCCACTATCCAACGACTGCTGAATGGTGCCGGTTGTTTTACCACTCCAGCGGAAATCAGCCATCGTATATTTCGCTGTGCCTGTGTTGAAAACACTATCTCTTTCGGCTATACGTTCAAAGTCGGTTATATTATCAACTCCGTCCTGCAATGCATAGGACATTCCACTCCAAAGTTTTACTGGTGCAGATGTACAATATATCACGGAGTATAAATAATTATCTTTCCGGGAGATGATAGCAGCGGGGATTTTCAATATGATATCAGCGCCATTATCTGGTCTTAAATCCAGGTGCTTAAGGGTGATCAGCGTAGAACTATCTGTATCAACAGCAACATTTGCTTCGCCTATAAAAGGCCATGGATATCCTTTTCCGCTACGTCCTGAAGAAGTTGTAGCCAGCTTGTTCAGCAAAACAGGTCCGCGTCCAATGATATCCGCAGTGATGAGATCTTTATTAAATTTAATCCCCGCAGGAATAGTAAATTCCACTGTGGCATCAGGTGTACGTTGTCCTGCTTTAAAATGAAGGATAATATCCCGTGGTATATACAGCTGATGGGTTGAGTGATCAATGAGAAGTTCCGGAGCCAATGCACCTGTCACCGTGTCAAGATTATACGAGTATTTACTGGTACCGTCATTTATCACCAGCAAATCTCCTGGTATAATTTTTCCAATACTTATTACGCTGTCACCTCTCTTCACTTTTGCTTCAGATGCTGGCAGATATGTCTTCAATTGTTGCAGTAAACCAGGAATATCAAGGCCTGTATTTACCAGTCCTTGTCCTGCTGGTGTATCAACGGTATATGCGTAGGTTTTCCCTTCCGCCAGGGATAGATTACGCTCCTGGAGGCTGTATAAATTTGGTATTTTCCGGATCTCCTGTGCATAAACGGGTACGGACAGCAAACAGAACAGCGATATAGTTACAGCTTTCATCATCATGGGTGGAATAATCTTCCTAAGATAAGTCAGCCCAACCGCAGTTTCTACTGTATTGTGTGCTTATCCTGATACTTTTTTCCCCTTAATTTCTCCTGATAAACTATCTTTATACTCTTGATTTACTCCATATCATGGCTAAGCAAACCGTTACCCAGGAAAAAATACCTCAATACGCCCTGAACGACTTCCGGCACCTTCACAGAGCCCCCTCCGATGATTCCTCATTCGGCTATAATAACCTCCCTGCCGACAAAAAAGTCAAAGGCTTCGAACTCTATTCCAGCGAAGGACTTGTGTCTGCTGTAGGGCCCTTAAAATCGGATTTCTACCGCATGAGCATCACACTCGCCGGCGGCGTAGATGTAAAGCTGGGCCTGGAAGAATTTCGGCATCGCCCCGGCACGATTAGCTTCACCTATCCCGGACAGGTATTCAGCAAGTGTAATATACAACCAGACACTTTCGGCTACTATGCCCTCTTCGAAGCAGATTTCCTGGGAGACTTTCTCCCCCCGGATAAATTCCAGGCGGAATTCCCCTTTTTCAGCGTACAAGGACAGCTCTTCATCCAGCTGACAGCAGATCAGATCACCGTGGTAGCTGATTTTGTGAACAGGATCAACGCAGAGCTGCAACAGCTGAAACCTGGCAGGGAAAAGGCCATTGCCATGTACTTTTATTTGTTGTTATTAGAGATAAAGAGAAGTTATATAGATCAGAACCTGCACCTCATCACCAACGATACCCGGCAAGCTTATCTTGTGCCCAGGTTTAATAAGCTCGTCAGCCAGCATTACCTTACCAAAAGAAAGGTGGCAGATTACGCCGCCATGCTGGGTGTCACCCCCAACCACCTCAACCGCACCATCAAGGAAGCCAGCGGCCGCACCGCCTCCGACGCCATCACCAGCATGCTCATTCAGGAATCCAGGGCCCTGCTCCGCTATACCGACGACACCATCGCAAACATCAGCTACCAGCTCGATTTCAGCGACCCTGCCGGCTTTTCCAGGTTCTTTAAAGAGCAAACCGGGCTAACACCACAGCAATTCCGGAAAAATGCATAATTCAGTTAAGTGTTTGCATTAAGCAGATAATAAATCACTGGCACTTTCATCGCAATTTTGCTATTACAAAATTCATTGTTATGCCAGGAAAATTTGAAAACAAAAAGGTAGTTATTGCAGGCGGTTCAACAGGTGTAGGCTTTGCCACCGCACGTCTGCTCCATGAAGCAGGAGCACAGGTTATCATCACAGGCCGTTCAGAAGATAAACTGCAAGCCGCCAAAGCAGCGTTGCCAGGTATCACCACCGTATCGCTGGATAGTAATAACCGTCAGGAATTAGACGGCTTCTTTAAAAGCACCGGCAATTTTGATCACCTCGTACTGTCGCTCAGCGGTGGTAAAGGCGCCGGCGACTTCGCCAACCTCCCACTGGAAGACCTCAGAACAGGTTTCGAAGGAAAGTTCTGGCCTCAGCTCAATACCTTCCAGGCCGCCATTCCATACATTAATAAAAGTGGTAGCGTTACCGTGATCACCGCCGTTTCCGCCGTTTCCAAGGCGCCAGGCACCTCCGGGCTCGCAGCCATCAATGGCTCACTGGAATTAATGCTGCCAACGATCGCCAAGGAATTAAAACCCTTACGCGTAAACGCCGTTTCTCCAGGCGTGATAGACACCGGATGGTGGGACTTCCTCGCTCCTGAAGAGAAAGCGAAAACATTCGAATACTATAAATCAATTACGCCACTGGAACGCATCGGACAACCGGAAGATGTTGCTGACACCATTCATTTCCTCATGGGAAATCCCAATATAACCGGAACGATTATACGTTGTGACGGTGGATTGGTCCTCTAAATAAAAAAACCTCTCTCTACGCTGTAGAGAGAGGTTTTTATCATAAATACTTATCGTTGTAAAATAGCCACCAGCCCCATACCGCCGGCTGTACAAATAGAAACCAGGGCCCTGCCGCTTCCACGCTGCTGTAACATTTTGGCCGTCTGCCCAACTATTCTTGCGCCGGTAGCGCCAAACGGATGCCCGATAGCCACACTGCCGCCACAGGTATTCAGCTTACGCCGATCTATACTTCCCAGCGGCTGATCATAGCCCAGCTTCTTACAATATGCCGGATCTTCCCAGGCTTTGAGTGTACATAATACCTGCCCGCAAAAGGCTTCATGAATTTCATACAGGTCAAAATCCTGTAGTGTAAGGTTATTTCGTTTTAACAGCCGCGCCACCGCATAGGTAGGCGCCATCAGCAGCCCTTCGCCATGTACATAATCCACCGCAGCGGATTCTGCATCTTCAAGGTATGCCAGCGCCTCCCAGCCACGCTGCTGCGCATAGGATTCAGCCGCCAGCAATACCGCCGCGGCCCCATCGGAATATAACGTACTGTTACCCGCTGTCAAAGAACCCTTACCAGATGTATCAAAGGCCGGTTTGAGTTTTGCCAGCTTCTCCAAAGTAGTATCCGGCCGGATAATCGTATCTTTTGTTACACCTTTATATGGAAATACAAGATCATTGAAGAAGCCTGCCTGATAAGCCTTTTCGGCATTCATATGACTATGGTACGCCAGCTGGTCCTGCTGCTCACGGGTAACTCCCCATTCCTTCACCATCAGCTCCGTATGCTGCCCCATAGACAGGCCCGTACGGGGTTCTACAATACTCGGGTATACCGGCGACAAATCCTTTATCCGGAAAGAAGCCAGCACCTTCAGCCTTTCACCAAATGTTTTTGCCTGCCGTAAGGCAATCATCTTCCAGCTAAACTGTTTACCGAAAAGAATAGGCAGGTCGCTGTTGGTGTCACTTCCGCCGGCAATACCAATATTGATCTGGCCGGCCTTAATACGCAATCCCAGCTGCACCGCCGCATCCAGACTGCTGCTACAGGCACGCACTACATTATAGCCAGGGGTATGCGGATCCAGGCCGCTACCCAGCACACATTCACGCGCAAAATTCCAGTCGGTACTGCGGTTCATGATAGCCCCCAGCGCCACGTCGCCCAGGCGCTCCCCGGCAAGGCTGTACTTATTTACCAGCTGCTGCAAACAGGCCGTCAGCATATCCTGATTGGATGTACGGAGATAGTGCGTGAAGGACTTAACAAACGGTACCCGTTGTGATCCGATAATGGCTACTCTTTCCATAATAGCAGGGGTTTTACTAAAGTTAAGCTTTATTGGCTGTATCTGAAAACGTGTACAAAAAAAACGGTCTCTACAGACGTAGAGACCGGTCTCGCTAAGGACGATTATTAACTAAATGTATGATTAAACAATTTATCAGGCAGGACTCAATCTCCGCGACCGCAGATAGATTGCCGTCCTGTTCAGGTAAGGGAACAATGCGATCAGCAATAGCGTCAGGATGATGAGGCAGCTCATCAGCTCGTAGTAGTCCATCGCAAAACGGATCTGTCCCTGTTCGTTCATTGCTTTCACCAGTAGCTTGTCTGCCGCTTTGGCGGCACGTCCTGCAGCCATACCTTTTGCATGCAGGTGCTGCGCCTGGGCATGTAGTGTAGCACGCACCATAGGGTCTACTTTGGTTAAGTGGTCCTGAAAGGCATTATAGTGGCGGCTCTTCCCAAATAATTCAAAGAAATTGATCAACCCTATACTGACGCAGAATCCAAGATACCGCGTCAGTAGCCCGACAGAAGCGGCTGATCCGCCAATCGCCACCGGCACCGACGAGATAGCATATACGATCGTTGGCACCATGATCATCCCCACACCTAATCCCTGCGCAAACAACGGAATAAAATAATTCCACTCATCTGCCTGTACATCAAACAAAAAATACATACTCACATGAAAACCCAGTAACAACAGGAATCCTGGTATCCAGATAGTTCTGATATGCATACGCTGCAATATCATACAGCAGGCGATAATCACGCCCACCACCAGTCCTGCCATATTCAGCAGGTTGATATAAGACAAATGCATCGGATCAAAATGCAGTACAGTCGTGTAAAAGGCGTTGGTGATACCAGAAGCAAACCGGCAGATATACATAATAAACAATACCAGTATCCCCACCCTGAAGTTGCGGTATTTAAATACCTGCAAGTGCAGATATGGTCTTCTTAATTTTTTCTGGCGGATGATATAAATAATACCCAGCACCACGATGGCTATAACGCTGTTGCGTATACGACCATCTTCCAGCCAGTAATATTCCTGCCCGTAAATCATGATGTAACCAAAGAGCACCAGCATTACACTGTACAGCGCAAAGCTCTGCCAGTCGAGGTTATACAAGGGAAATCGCACATTCAGCCTTACATTGTTCATCATCAGTAAAAACAGGCACAGGCATGGTCCGTAAGCGAAGGTGGCCGCTTTATATACCACATTGAAATTGGCGCTGTCTATCAGGTCTGCCGTCACGAAATTATTAAAAGGCATGGCGCAGATCAGGAATCCGAAGAACACGGAAAAGCTGACCTCCCTGGCCCTTTCACTACGCAGTCTTGTAAACATCAGCGACAGCGACAAATTCACCGTACAGGCAAACAGCATCCCCTGCATGAAACGCACCGGGAAAAATATATACAGCTCATGCACATGATAGCAGATAAAACAGGAGAGTATCTGCAAAAATGTAAAAAGAATAAAATATTCTTTTGCCGCCATGAACACGAAGAAGCGACGCTCCAGTGTATAAAACCCAACATAGCCGGCATAAAAAAGTGCTACGGAAAATTGGATATCAGCAGGCTCACTGCCGTAAAATCCTGCTGCCGCATTGATATTGGTCATGGGCAGGAAGAACAGCACGATACTGGGTAGTATCAGCAGGAACAAGGTGGCTCTGATCAGCCATTCCGGCGCCCACTGCCGGAATATGGGAATACCATTATCCATGATGCTGTTGTTTGGGAAGATAAACATTTACGTTCATCCCTACTTTCAGTTTATCAATTTCTTTGCGACTACCGTCTACGCGTATACGAACCGGGATACGCTGTACAATTTTAACGTAGTTGCCGGTAGAGTTGTCAGGAGGCAGCAGGGAAAAGCTGGAACCGGTAGCAGGCGATAAGCTGATGATGGTACCGCTGAATGTTCTGCCGGGATAGGCATCTGCAATAATTCTAACGGTGTCGCCTATCTCCATATTAGCCACCTGTGTTTCTTTATAGTTGGCTACGATCCACTTATCTGTTTCGTTATTGACGATATAGGCCAGTGTTTCACCGGCGTCTATCATCTGGCCTTCTTCCACGGTGCGGCGGCCCATACGACCGTCGTAAGGCGCCGTGATCACGGTATAGCTGACATCCAGCTTATGCCTGTCCAGCAAGGCGCGGAGCCGGAGTATCTCTGCCTGTACCACTTCTTTTTCTGCCCTGGCATCCACGATGCGGGAATTAGCTGTAGCATAATTTTCTTCAGCGGTTTTGTACTCACTGTTATTGACAGCGAGCGCGGCCTGCATATTTTCCAGCTGTTGCTTTGTAGCAGCTTCTTCTTTGTACATCTGCTCGTAGCGGTTGTAGTCCAGCTGTTGCTTCCAGACTTTCGCCTTTGCCCCGCTGATTTGTGCATTGGCAGCAGCAGCGGATTGCTGCAACGTATGTATATTGCTGGACAATACTTCCAGCTGCGCTTCTGATTTACGTATAGCCGCTTCCGTTTGATCCTGTTGCAGCGTATACTCCCTGCTATCAATTACCAGCAAGGTATCGCCCTTTTTCACGACCTGGTTTTCTTCGAACTTAACTACTACGATGAAGCCACCAGCGCGGGAAATAACGGGGTTTACATATTCCTGTACCTGTGCATCATTGGTGATTTCAAACCGGTAACATTCCCAGAGGGTATACCCTCCCCAGATAGCCAGTGCGAGTACGGTAATACCAGCCATCCAGCCAGTGATGCGGGTGATCAGTTTGTCTGTTGCGATGTAATTCTTTTTCATTTTATTAAAGGGTACCTGTGATATGGCGGAGTAAATAGTATTTATTTTGTGCGAGCACCTGTGCGGCAGCCAGTTCAAACCTGGATTGCAGCAGCTGTACATCAGCATCGAGCAGGTCAGTGATCAGCGATGCCTGGTTGAAGTAGGTTACTTTGATGATGCGTGCATTCTCTGTAGCCCGCTCCACGTTTGTTTTAGCAACGTCTATCTGTACCAGCGATTCCTTATAGCGCAGGTAAGCTTCTTTCACCTGCTGACGCACCTGGTCTTCTGTATCTTTGTGTGCCTCCTCTTCTTTTTCCAGTTCCAGCTTAGCTGCTTCCAGCTTATGTGTATTATGGTACAGCGATGAAATCGGGAAAGAGACCTTAATACCACTTATGCCCAGCGAATACCAGGAAGGATTATAAGGGTATAGAAAGATTTGTGGATTGGCGTAGTAGAAATCGCCATAGAGGCCGATCTTAGGCCTTACATTGGCTTTCACCTGCTGCACATGTAATTTACTTACTTCCGTATTTTCGGCGGAGGTATGCCATGCATAGGAATAGTGCAGGGCTTCATTCACATAATCCGCGTAATTACCAGGCGTTTCCGGAATAGCTGTCAATGCCGGTGCTACTATTCTTTCATCAGGTTCGCCTATCAGCTGATTGAGTTTCTGGTTGGCGATGAGAATATCATTCTCTATCTTAACCAGTGTCAGCTTACGTTTGGAGAGGTCCAGTTCTACGCGTAATACATCACTTTTCAGTACAGTACCGTTGCGGTGAAAGGTTTGTATTTCTGCCAATTGTTTTTCCTGGTCTGCAATGTCTTGCAGAATCAATGCTCTGAAAATCCTTGCCTGTTGCAGTTCCAGATACAATGCAGCCGTTTGGTAACGGATACGGCTGGTTGTTTCCGCCTGGTGAATTGACGCGAGTTTATGTAGTATTTTATCTTCTTCTATTTTCAGATTGAGTTTGTTACCATTGTATATATTGAGATAGAGATCTGCCCCTACTTTATATAAACTATGTATAACCTCATGCTGGGAAGTGGGTTTTGAGAAAGGGCCATTGCCGTAGATGGGAATGTTGGTCGCTTTTTCTGCACTTCCCATTACTTCGACTTCCGGCAAACGCTCCATGCGTGCGTCATCAATTTCTTCGCTGGCAATAGCTGTAGCCTTTTTAGTGATCGCTATTTTGCGGCTGTAATCTTCCGCTTTCTGCCATGCCTGCTGTAACGAAATCTGAAGGGTGTCATTAACAGCTGTAGTTGCCTGTTGGGCATAAGTTGGAACCGCATATATGGCCAGCAATACGCCTGTGGCCGCGGTTCTTAATCTCTGATTCATAATTTGGGATACCTATGTGTATAACCTGGATGCAAAATTAGTACGCGTTATATTTTGTCTTTTCTGGTAAATAGTCAATTATTTCATGATTCCGGCCAAATTAATATTTACCTTTGTGGGCGTACATTTCAGCGCAAATATTTCATATTATGGGACTCATTGCATCATTACCGGATATCAACAAACAACGGAATTCTGTGTTTGTCATGCATGAAAAATCAGAGAAGCTCATTCCGCTGCATTCCCATACCAAAGGGCAACTCAGCTATGTTGAAGGAGGTATTGCGTATATCACCATCGACTATAAAACATATGTAGTTCCTGCGCGGCATTATTTCTGGGTACCGCAGGGCATGCCACATATATTACGCATCGGTTACTCTGCTACCGTTTTAAGGTCCTTATATTTCTACGCCGGCGACGACGACACCAATCCCTTCTATGGCAAGCTGGGCATTTACCCGGCAAGCGAGCTGCTCATACAAATGATCAACTACTCCGAAAGATGGGATGGCAGGCACGTTACGCGCAAAGATGACAACTTCGAATTCCTGGTGGCCCTTAAAAAATTATTACCTGAACTCAATAATAAAGCACTCCCTATCGTCCTCCCTACCACAGACGATGAACAGATGCAGGTCATCCTACGCTACCTGGAAAAAAATATCAGTGAAAGACTCACACTGGAAGAGGTGGGCAGGAAATTTAATGTCAGTGAAAGGTCATTATCCAGGTTATTTCAGGCATCATTGCATATATCTTTCCTGCAATACCTGAAAACATTGCGCATGGTGAAAGCGATAGAGCTGATACTGAAAACCAGTAAGCCTATCAGCGATATCGCCTATAGCGTGGGGTATACGTCTATAAGCTCCTTTAGTGATGCCTTTCATGAATTTACCAATTCAAGGCCATCTGATTTTCGCAAAAACTAATGACATCTTTTTCCCGGTTTTCCCGACCGCCGGAGGCGGTCGGGAAAACCGGGGGATTGCTGGCCGCCGAAGGCGGCCAGCAATCCCCCGGAGCGCATATGATGGGCAAAAAAAAGAAGGCACCTGGCCTTCTTCCTAAAAAAATAAAATAGATTTCTAGTGTAATCAGACAGCTTCCGCCATCTGTGTACGGATGTACATGAGCGCATAACGGCAGGCATTCCATTCCATACTGTTGCAGTCCAGTGGGTTCAGCTCATCCAATGCGTGCTGTAATTCTTCCATGGTTGCCTGTTTCTGTCCGTCAGCCATGCCACTTACAGCGCTTTGAATGATGCCTTCAATTTGTGCGTAGCTATCACCCTTTTTAAGTTGACTCATTATCATCGGGATATTTCCTTCTGCTTTCATCATGCTTGATTTATCGCTTATCAATTATTTTTTAATCCAAAACTTTAACAACGTATCGATGGACGACTCTACCAGATGGTAGGCAGGTGGTACCTCATCACCCAGACTATGAAACGTCACTAATCTGGTCCCTGAAGGTTTCGCATCCAGTACTCTGTAGAAATATTTACAATAGTAGACGTACAAACTAGGAGAATATGCTATCTGGTGATCAATCCTGTCCTGGTGATCCAGATTCTCGAAAAAAGCGTTGTAAAAGTAAAAATTATCATAGTTATCCATGTCCAGATGAGTAAAATTTCCATGTATGAACTCTACATTAAATTTTCCTGTAATATCTCTGGCATCTTCTGCTAACTGATGTAATTCTTCCCGCTGTTCAATACCATAAAAAGTAGCATGTGGGTTATAATGTCCTCCTACAAGACAAAATTTTCCGATTCCGCTGCCAATGTCCAAAATCCTTTTCCCTGGCTCGTTTGCAAGAAATTGTGCTGATTTTTTTGCAACGCCTATCGGTGTCCAGTGACGCCGCGATAATTGTTGTATCCGCTCAGGATAAAGCCAGTCAAATGCCCCGTCATTCAAAAAACAATTAGGCTTAACCAATCGCTCACTCAACTCAGCGCTTGTTGATAATTCCATCCTGCAAAGTTACCTTTGCAATGAACTTGTTGCGTTGATAAATATCAATTTTTCAGGTTTTGATAATCGTGTGTATGAGCTTAACTGGCATTTTTCCGATAGATAAATGGAATTTCAAGTCGCAATCCATCTTCAGTAATCTTCCCGACGAAGAATACGGATTACTCTGCGCCAACAAGCAGGAACAGACTTATGAGAAAGGCGAAATCATCTTCAAAGAAGGAGGTATACCCGCTGGTATTTATTTTATTAAACATGGTAAAATAAAAAAATATAAGGCCGACAGAGACGGCCGCGAACAGATTATTTACGTCGCCAATACCGGCGAAATGATCGGTTACCATGCCATCCTCGGCGAAGACCGCTATCCCGACTCAGCCGCGGCACTGGAAGACTGTACCCTTCACTTTATTCCGAAAGAAGATTTTGTGGCCGCCATGGAAAGATCGCCCATCCTTACCCAGCGACTCCTCAAGGCACTCAGCCACGAATTTGCCGTACTTAGCAATACCATCAGCGTTTTTGCCCAGAAATCAGTCAAAGAAAGGCTCGCCATCGCACTTATCGTGCTACGCGAGAAATATAAGGATGATGCCGTCGCCGGTGAACCCGTCCAGATCAACATCTCCCGCACCGACCTCGCCAGTATAGTTGGCACTGCTAAGGAAAACGTCGTGCGATTCCTCAAGGAATTCAAAGAAGCCGGCATCGTCAATTCCCAGGGAAGAAAAATACAGGTACTCGATATCAACAGGTTGATAGAAATATCAAATTACACAAACTAATAATATATATTTAGCGCCACATAGTATCTTAAACCAGCCCCCACGGCAGGTTTAAGATACTACCTGCAATACAATCTTTCCTATATGTGCGCTGCTCTCCATCAGCTGATGCGCCGCCGCAGCCTGGTCCAGCGGAAATACCTGGTGGATCACCGCCTTGAACTTCCCCTCCGCTATCTTCGGCCATACTTCCTTTTCCACCTCCATCGCCAGCCGCTTTTTAAATTCAATGTCACGGTTACGTAAAGTGCTGCCGGTAATTGTCAGCCGCTTCATCATCACCGCCAGCGCATCCAGCGTATCCTTGGCACCACGCATCACATTAATAAAAATCAATCTACCTTCTTCTCTCAATAAATGTATATTTCTATGTATATAATCTCCGCCCACCATATCTAAAATAACATCGATCCCCTCGGGCTTCAACACGGTCTCAAATTCAGCTGTACGATAGTTTACACACATGGTGGCCCCTGCCTGTACACAGGCCGCACATTTTTCATCGGTACCTGCCGTGGCATAGGCCTTCGCGCCAAAAGCCACTGCCAGCTGAATAGCGGTCATCCCGATACCGCTACTACCGCCATGCACCAGCATATGCTCGCCCGCTTTCAGCTGCCCGCGCTGGAATACATTATGCCAGACGGTGAAAACCGTTTCAGGTAACGTACACGCCTGTATGAAATCCCAGCCTTCAGGAACAGGTAAACACTGCCCTTCAGGTGCAGTGGCATACTCCGCATAACCACCACCAGCCAGCAAAGCACATACTTTGTCCCCTTCCTTCCATCGCGTAACACCTGCGCCCACTTCCGCAATCACACCGGCAACTTCCAATCCGGGAATATCCAGCGGCGCACCCGGAGGTGGTGCATAATTACCCTTGCGCTGTGCTACGTCCGGCCGATTAATACCTGCCGCATGCACGGCAATCAACACCTCACCAGGACCCGCCTGCGGCTTGTCGCGCTCCTTCAGCTGCAATACAGACGGCGCACCCGGCTGATAAATAATTATTGCCTTCATGTTGTTACTTTTTTTTTGTAAGTTGAATCAGATATCAGTGAATCAGACTCCTCCTGTCGCTAAATACCAGCAAAAACTATGGTATTTATCCAGACAGCCCCCCACCTCCTCACTTTAATATAACAAACCATAACCCAGTTCGATTGTTCTTTCATAAACAGTAAAATTCTAATTATGCATACTATTCTGGTACTAACCGACTTTTCTGACACAGCCTTTCATGCTGCTGAATACGCCAGCTTCCTGGCCAAATACTATAAAACTCAACAACTTTTGCTGCTCAATAGTTTCTTTCTGAATCCAACCGCACTTGCCAATGAACCAGTAATAGCCATGGGCATCCCCGACCTGGAAAAAGAAAGCAACCAACTCCTCTCCGACTGGAAACAGAAACTCAGCATCATTACCGGCGAAGGTACTACCATCAATACCCTCACCAGCAACCTCCCGCTGGATGAAGTCGTAGAACAGGCAGGAAAAGAGGAAGATGTTCAAATGGCAGTCATGGGTATGAAAGGCAAGTCTAACCTGGAAAAAGTACTCATCGGCAGCACCGCCATCCGTACCATCAATTCCATCAACTACCCCCTGCTGCTTATCCCTTCCGAAGCCCCCATCACCATACCACAAACTGTGGTGATAGGTATTGACCTCCCGATATTCCGGCAAATGGACAAAACCGCGCTCCTTAATATCCTGGACCTCCTGCAGGCAAGGGTGCTCCTCATAAATATCGCTAAAAATGACCGCTATGCCATGGAGCTCAAAGAAGAAATTGTTGCACTACATGATATCTTCGACAAGTATAATGCTGAATTCCATTACGTTACCGATTCCGATATCCCTGGTACCATCAACAAATTTGCACAGGAAGAAAAAGCGGATATGATTATCACCATTCACCGCAAAAACAATAGCATCATCCCGCTATTCCAGAAAAGCACGACCAAACGTCTGGCATGGAATACCAAAGTGCCGTTGCTCGTTTTACCGCTCTGACGCTTGCAAAATATGTTCGGGGATATGCGCCCCGCCGGCGGCGGGGCGCATATCCCCGAACAATCTCCGGTGCCGAAGGCGCCGGAGATTGTTCGGACAAAATCCGTGGCTGGCAACTATAAGGCGGACATAAAATAATTCTCTTACTATGAAAACAGTAACATCATCCCTGTTAAAATCTTTTGAACCGCTAAAAGATGTTCCCGAAGAACAGCTACAGTGGCTGATCGACAACAGCATACAACATATTTATCCTGCCGGCGATTTCTTTTTCAGGCAGGATGATCCCGTTAGCGGTACTCACTTCATCATAGCCGGAAAGGCAAGAATGTATATCAGTCAGCGCCAGGATGCCATGGAAATAGCCATGGTGGAGCCGGAAAGCATTACCGGTTACCTACCCTTCTCGCGCATGAAAATAGCCTCCGCCAATTGTGAAGTGCTGGAAGATATGCAGGTCATGACTTTACCCATGGAGAAAATCAATGAGCTGATACACCAGCATTTTGAACTGACACAGGCCCTGGTACATGTCATGACTTCCCGCGTACGCAACTTCACCAGTATGCAGCAGCAAAGCGAGAAAATGATGGCGCTGGGAAAGCTCTCTGCCGGCCTTGCACATGAACTCAATAATCCTGCTGCCGCCATCCTCCGCGGTGCCAGGTCACTCAAAGATCATCTGCAGCTGGAACCAAAAACCTTCAAGGAATTAATGAACATGCACGTTACCACCGATCAGGTAGATGCAGTCAATAACCTGCTGTTTGAAGTAATCCGCCAGGGGCCGCCACCGCCAATGGGCATGATGGAAAGAAATGATAAGGTAGATGAAATGCAGGACTGGCTGGATCAGTACAAGATTACCTGCGCCCCGGAAATAGCGGAAAATATGACAGACTTCGGCTTCACAATGCAACACCTGGAACAGTTCCGGCAACAGCTGAATGATGGCCCGCTATCACCCGTATTCAACTGGATCAACAATAACCTGATCACAGAAAAAATGGTCACCGATATTGAAGAAGCAGCTACCCGCATGGGAAAACTGGTCGATTCCGTCAAAGCCTTTACCCATATGGACCAGGGACAGGATAAATCTTTCACGGATATTCATAGCGGCATCCAGAATACACTCAATCTGCTCGACTATAAACTGCGCAAAACTAACGTAACGGTTATACGAAATTTTGATACCAGCCTGCCTCCCGTGAAAGCCTTTGTTGGCGAGTTAAACCAGGTATGGACCAACATCATCGACAATGCGATCGATGCCATGGCCGCCCACGAAAAAGGTACGCTGGAAATTGCCACAGTGAAAGACGGAAAGTGCCTGGCAGTAAACATTACAGACGATGGTCCCGGCATCCCTGATGATATCATCAATAAAATTTATGATCCGTTCTTTACAACAAAAGCAATAGGACAAGGTACCGGGATGGGACTGGATATTGTTTGCCAGATTATCCGCCACCATCGCGGACATATCAGCGTACATTCCACTCCCGGCCGCACTACCTTCCATATCTCCTTACCCATAAATGACTAATATGAGCCTCCCCATTATACTTTGTATAGATGATGATCCACAGGTATTGCGCGCTATCGTACGTGACCTGAAAGCCAGGTACCGCGAGGATTACCGCATCATCAGCACCGCTTCGGTGAAAGAAGCGCAGGACAGTCTGACGGAATTAAAAAACCGGAACGAAACCATTGCCATGTTCCTCACGGATCAGCGTATGCCTGATATGGACGGCGTCAGTTACCTCAATTATGCACGCGAGTATTTTCCTGATGCCAAACGGGTTTTGCTGACGGCCTACTCCGACACAGAAGCCGCCATCAGGGCCATTAACCAGGTACAGCTGGATTATTATCTCGTGAAACCCTGGGACCCGCCCGAAGAAAAGTTATATCCTGTCATCGATGAATTACTGGACGACTGGCAACTAAACTATAAACCACCCTTCAAAGGTATCCGCGTTATAGGCTACCAGTTCTCGCTGAAATCCCATACCGTAAAGGATTTCCTGGCAGGCAACCTGATTCCTTATCAATGGCTGGATGTACAATCTTCTGAGGAAGCCACCCGGCTGATGACACTGAACAACTTCACCGTAAAGGATTTGCCGTTGGTAGGTTTTGAAGATGGCTCCTGGCTGAAAGATCCGGGCATCATTGACGTGGCACGCAAGGCAGGACTGAATCCACAGGTAAAACATGATGTATATGATGTGGTGATCATAGGTGCAGGGCCGGCAGGACTGGCAGCCGGTGTCTATGGCGCATCGGAAGGATTGAAAACATTACTCATAGAACGCCGTGCTCCCGGCGGACAGGCAGGCACCAGTTCACGTATAGAGAATTACCTCGGCTTCCCTACTGGCCTGAGTGGCGCAGAGCTTACCCGTCGTGCCATCGCACAGGTAACCCGGTTAGGAACAGAATTTATTTCCCCGCAGTCTGTCAGCAATATCAGTCAGGTAGATGGTTATAAGAAGATTTTACTGGAAGATGGTACCACCATCAACACCCGTAGTGTGATTATCACCACCGGTGTTGATTACCGTACCCTGGATACCAAGGGTGTGGCCGATTTCACCGGTGCAGGCGTGTATTATGGTGCTGCCATGACAGAAGCCACTGCCTGCAAAGACCAGCAGGTGTTTGTGGTAGGTGGCGGCAATTCTGCCGGCCAGGCGGCGATGTATTTATCCAAGTTTGCGAAGCAGGTAAATATCCTGGTCAGAAAAGAAGACCTGCGTAGCACTATGTCGGCATACCTGATAGACCAGATCAATGAAACGCCTAATATAGCTGTATGGGGCAATACGGAGGTAACGGAAGTTACTGGCAGCGACAGGCTCGAAAACATTACGGTACATCATTTCCAGACTGATGAAACCACTACGCATCCGGCAGCAGCATTGTATATCTTCATCGGCGCAAAGCCTTTCACAGACTGGATCAGCGAGAGCATCATCCGTGATGGAAAGGGTTTCATTGCCACTGGCAATGAGCTGAAAGGTTACGATCATTTTGGTAATATCTGGAAACAGACGCGGGATCCTTATTTACTTGAAACCAGCTGTCCTGGTGTATTTGCGGCCGGTGATGTAAGAGCAGGATCTATGAATCGTGTAGCCGCTGCCGTTGGAGAGGGATCTATGGCGATCAGTTTTGTACATAAATATCTGGCAGAAGTCAAATAAAAGAGGATTTGCTCCTCTTGATAACAAAATCGATTTTCTCAAGGGTCAGAAGAATGTAAAATCAGGCGGCGAAACATATAGTTCTTTATTTTTTAAGAGATTGATATATAGGTAGATAATGCAGCGATTAATCACATATATCAGTACTTGTGCAGATAAGGTTTTTTCCGCATTTCTGGCTGCTTTACCTGCCGCAGCAGGGTCTTTCAGACGCCCTGCGGCAGGCATATTACGGTAAAGTCACGGCTGCTGAAATGGCTGCTGCAGTTGCTGGCAGGGAGAATAAAAATAGATATTACCGAATGTATTGTCTATCTTTATTAAACCGCGCGAAAAAAATCATATCTAACAACTTATAAAAGGAAAACCTGGAAGAATAACCCGGCGAAACTAAAAACAGAAATCCATGCAGAAACATACCATTTTAATGATTGATGATGATGCAGATGACAGGCAACTGTTTCGCGATGCTATCCAGGAAGTAGCCCCCGACAGCCTTGCGCTTACCTTTGAAAGTGGTCCCGAAGCTATTTCCAAACTCAAAGACAAATCCATTTCCGCACCTGATTTCATCTTTCTGGACCTTAACATGCCATTGATGAACGGAAAGGAATGTCTGACAGCCCTCAAAAAAATCGCACACCTGAAACTGACCCGCATTATCATGCTCACCACTTCCGCCCTCAAGGAAGATTTCAGAGATTCTATGGACCTGGGCGCACAGTTCTTTATGACCAAACCCAATTCCTTCACCGATCTCTGCGAAAACATCAAAAAAGTATTAGAAAACAAGTGGAAACACATGCTTAATAATTAAATATTAATGCGGGCTTAAATTTCAATATCCTTTTTGCAATCGTTTGCATAAATGATTATTTTAGCTCCATCAATTAATTATTAACATCCACAGCATGAAAAACATTGCAGTATTTTTTTCTGCACTGGGAATTGCTATGCTTTCGCAAATCCCTTCCTATGCCGGCACCATCAAGGTAAGCACGCTGGCCGACCTACAACAGGCCATCAGCAAAGCGCGGCCAGGCGATGAAATCATCCTCGCCGATGGCAACTATACCACCGACAACGATATCACCATTAACTGCAGCGGTAGTGAAAAAAATCATATTATCATCCGGGCTAATACTACCGGCGGCGCTGTTATCAGCGGCAATGGCGGCTTTCAGCTGATAGCACCCGCGCAGTATGTAGATATCAGCAATTTTAAATTCGCTCACAAAGCCTCTCACACTAAAACAGCTCCTGGTACTTCCTGGTGCCAGTTTACACATAACATCTTCGAAGAAACCGGCGACGGTGAATATCTCCTCCTCGCAGGCAATAATCATCGTATCAGTTACAACACCTTCCAGCACAAAAACAGCATGGGCCGCTTCATCGCAGTAAGAGGCCAGGGAAGCCAGATTGCTGAAAACCTGCAGATAGACCATAACTATTTCTACGACTTCAAACCACAGACAGGCAACGGCGCAGAAGCGCTGCAATTCGGCCTTAGCGGCTTTAGCATGTCGGGCAGCAACAGCGTGGTGGAATATAATCTCTTCGAAGAATGTGCAGGAGAAAATGAGCTCATCTCTGTAAAATCTTCCGATGTAATTCTACGATATAACACTGTAAGAAACTGTAAAGCACAGTTTACCCTGCGCCATGGCAACTACTGCCAGGTATACAGTAATTACTTCACCAATACGCCAGGATTACGCATCTTCGGCGATCATCACCTGATTCATGACAACTACTTCACTGATTGCGATATGGGCATCAATATCGGCAACGGAGACGGCGAAGTAGCCACAGGCAGTCTGCTCACCTGCCACGACAGACCTGACAGCATTCTGATAACAGCCAATATCATGGTCTGCTGCAAACATCCGATCATCATGACTGAGCGCAAAGACGGACTTGGCGCCACCGCTGTTACTATTATTAAAAACCAATTATACGACTGCCCGGAAGCAGCCAGTATCAAGGGACCTTTCCCCGGAGCAAAGTGGCAAAATAACCAACTGACACAAGTAAGCAGCAGAGGCGACATGCCGGAAGATGATAACAGTAATGGCACAAGGGTGAGTGCAGTATTCATCCATGTTGCGGAATCGAAAAAAACTACCGGCACGAACAAGTCCAATCCGGACAAGGCAACAAAAGATACAAATGGAAATTCCCCAATAAGTGTGGTTGAAATCGGCAACGGTAAAACCCGATTTTCCGCTACAGCACTCACTTCCACGCAAGTAGGCGCCAACGCGAAATAATTAGCAGGCAGCAGGAAAGCGACTGCTTCCTGCTGCCAATCTATCCCAAAATGAAGGGCATTTCTTATCTTCGGCCCTTTAATTACAGTATGAAGGTTTGTATTGCTGAAAAACCAAGTGTTGCCCGCGACATCGCATCCATCATCGGCGCCTCGCAGAGAAAAGACGGTTATTACGAAGGAAACGGATTCCAGGTTACCTGGACATTCGGGCATTTCTGTACCCTCAAGGAACCACATGATTACTTCGAATACTGGAAGTTCTGGCGACTGGAAGATCTCCCTATCATCCCGCCCACCTTCGGCATCAAACTCATTGAAAACAGCGGCGTAGAAAAGCAGTTCAAAGTAATTGAACAACTGGTGCAAAACTGTGAGGAAGTCATTAACTGCGGTGATGCCGGCCAGGAAGGTGAGCTTATCCAGCGATGGGTATTGCTCAAAGCCAAATGTACCGCGCCCATCAAACGCCTGTGGATATCTTCCCTGACAGAAGAATCGATCCGCAACGGTTTTCAGCAACTGAAAGACAGCGAACTATACAACAACCTCTATGCTGCCGGCAGCGCCCGCGCCATCGGCGACTGGCTCCTGGGCATGAACGCCACCCGCCTGTTCACTAAAAAATTTGGTGTCGGTAAAGTGGTACTCTCCATAGGTCGTGTGCAAACGCCTACCCTGGCCATGATCGTAGCCCGGCAAAAGGAAATCAATGCCTTCGTTTCGGAAGAATACTGGGAACTGAAAACCATCTACCGCGAAACAGAATTCACCGCCACCATCGATCGTCTGAAAAATATAGAAAAGGCGAACAAAGGGCTGGAATATCTGAAAGAACATCTTTTTGAAGTAACTTCTTTTGAAAAGAAAGATGGTAAAGAAGGAAACCCACGCCTGTACGACCTTACCGCCTTACAGGTAGATGCCAACAAACGCTTTGGCTTCTCCGCTGATGATACACTGAAATATATTCAGAGTCTGTACGAGAAAAAACTGGTTACCTACCCACGCGTAGATACCACCTACCTCTCGGAAGATCTCCATCCGAAAATACCGGGCATTCTGGCAGATATGACGCCATATGCCGCCCTCATAGCACCGTTGCTGGCAAAGCCTATTCCCAAGCTCAAAACCGTCTTCGACGATAAAAAGGTAACAGATCACCATGCGATTATTCCTACCGGCGTATATCCGCAAGGGTTAGCCATGGAAGAGAAACGTATCTACGACCTCGTAGCACGCCGCTTCATCGCCGCCTTCTATCCGGAATGTAAGATCTCCAACACTACCGTACTGGGTAAGGTGGGTCAGGTAGAATTTAAAGTTACCGGTAAACAGATACTGGAACCAGGCTGGAAAGAAGTGTATGCCAATGATGTCCAGAAAGATGAGGAAGAAGAAGGCGAAAAGCTGATCCCGGAGTTTACCGTAGGCGAAAGCGGCCCGCATGAGCCACGCATCCATAAAGGCAAAACAACACCGCCTAAAGCCTTCACAGAGGCCACATTGCTGCGGGCCATGGAAACCGCCGGAAAACAGGTAGAAAACGAAGAAATGCGCGATATGCTCAAAGACAACGGCATCGGCCGTCCTTCTACCCGCGCCAACATCATCGAAACGCTCTTCAAACGCAAATACATCGATAAGAAAAAGAAAAATATCTTCGCCACGCAAACAGGCATGGACCTTATCGATACCATACAAACGGAAATCCTTAAAAGTCCGGAGCTGACAGGCCAGTGGGAACGCAAGCTGCGCATGATAGAGAAAGGCGAATACACGCTGGAGACCTTCAAGGGAGAGCTGATACAAATGGTGGTAGATCTCACCAAAGAAGTAAAAACAAACTCCTATAAAGCCATTACCATCGCCGCCGCACCGCCACCGGAAGAAGAGAAAGTGAAAAAGCCAAGGGCTCCTAAAAAGCCCGCCGCTGACGTGCAGGAACTGCAATGTCCCAAGTGTAAAACCCATCCGCTGAAAAAAGGCAACACCGCCTATGGCTGCGCCAATTTCAACGTTTGTGGCTTCAAAGTACCATTTGAAGTGTATGGTAAAAAGTTATCTGACAAACAAATCGCGGACCTCATCACCAAATCAAAAACAGGTAAAATAAAAGGTCTAAAAATGCCGGACGGCAGTGAAACTGAAGGCAAAATTGCCTTTGATAATAGTTTTAATCTTATTGTGCAATAACGGCGATTTCCATCGCAAAAAAAGGGCTGCCTCCGGCAGCCCTTTTTTTGCGATGCGTTTTTTAAACAGCACCCCGGAGGGGTGCTGTTTAAAAAACGCCTAAAAGAAAATTCTATTCATGCTCCTCCTTCGCTATAGTCATCAAACGATAACTACCAGCGTGTTTACGCGGAATAATCGACTGCCCGTTTACCTGCGCCCAGGCTTGCGTAAAGGAGGCACCGAAGTAAAAAATCATAGCTGTATAGAATACGAATAATAGCAGCAATACTGTAGAGGCAGAAGCGCCGTAAATATTGTTGATGCTGCTGTAATTCAATGCTACCCTGAGTATTAGCTTACCGATATTAAAAAGTATACTGGTAACAAAGGCACCGGTAAATAATATTTTCCGCGTAGGCCTTCCTGCCGGCAGGAAGTAAAATACCAATGCAAACCACATCGTTACCAGCACAATCGAAATAGCGTAGTTCAACGCACTATTGAAATAACCTGTCAGTGCAGGAATGAAGTAGGATACAAACTCACCGATAAATTGCTGCGCAGCACTGGCAAATAAATCTATTATAAAAATAACACCTATGAAACATATCACCATCAGGCCTTTCAGCCTTGCGAGTAATATATTCCAGAAATTCTCTTTATGAATAATACGTACGGTCCATATCTGATTGAGCGAACTACTGATTACCTTAAATAAGGTGGTGGCTACAAACAGCAAAAAGGTAAATCCTAGAATGGTGATCAGGTCACTTTGTGCGATGCCGCGGATCGCATGTAATGTTTCCGCTACCATACGTGTTGTTTCCACTCCGATGATGCCTTCCAGGTGTTCAAATAATCTTTTTCCCGAATGCGGTAACCGGAAAATCCACCGGAGTAACTGTATCAGGATGACTAATATTGCCGGCAATGCAAAGGTGGTAAAAAATGCAGTTGCCCCCGCCAGTCTGAGCGGATCATTAGCCATGAAGGTTTTAAATCCTTCTTTAAAAGCGGTAATAATTTTTTTCAATTTCATCATATCCCAGGTAGTGCCCGACTGAATTGCAAAAGTACGTAAAATCCTTATACAGTAAGGATTTGGCAAGATGTATAATTCTTCCTGCATGCATATACGAATGTTGGCACTGAAATGCGCTGTCTGTGCAGGTTTCCCACTGTCATACAACAGAAATACTGCGTTAGATATTCATTAAAATCCGCATCCGGACGCTGTTTACCCGGAAAAAAAACTTATATTAGCCAGCAAACAAAGAATCTCGAAACCGGGCTTTGACCAACATGATAGCACGTTTCCGTGCTGGCACTATGAATATTCACGCGTAATTAAACCATCTTTCTGTATGCATGTACCACAACTAATTATTGACCTGGCCTTGATATTAGGCGCCGCTGGGATTATCACCTTGCTATTCCGGCGGCTAAAACAACCTATGGTGCTGGGTTATATAATTGCGGGCTTCATTGTGAGTCCTAATTTTAAATTATTTCCTTCAATAGGTGACGCCACCGGGATCAAAGTATGGTCCGAAATCGGTGTGATATTTCTCCTGTTTTCCCTCGGCCTCGAATTTAGTTTCAAGAAATTAATGCGGGTAGGAGGCACCGCAGCCATCACGGCATTCACAGAAATAGCCTGTATCACCGTCGCCGGTTTCTTCGTAGGCCAATGGATGGGATGGTCTTTCATGGATAGTATTTTTCTCGGTGGTCTCCTTGCCAGCTCTTCTACCACCATTATTATCCGGGCTTTCGAAGAACTGGGTATCAAAAAGAAGCCATTTACAAAAATAGTTTTCGGCGTACTCGTCATAGAAGATATCGTTGTCATCCTCATGATGGTACTCCTCTCTACCATGGCCGTCAGCAAACAGTTCCAGGGTACCGAAATGATACTCACCGTACTGAAACTGCTGTTCTTCCTCGCGCTGTGGTTCCTGGCAGGCATCTTCCTGCTGCCTACCTTTCTTAAGAAAATGGAAAAATATATCAACGGTGAAACACTGTTGGTCATCAGTATAGCACTGTGTTTCGGCATGGTAATCCTCGCTACCAAAGTAGGGTTCTCCGCCGAACTGGGCGCTTTTATCATGGGCTCCATCATTGCAGAAACTACCTCCTCCGAAAAAGTAGAACACCTCATTCAACCGGTAAAAGATCTCTTCGGCGCCATTTTCTTCGTATCCGTAGGTATGCTGATCAACCCGGAAATGATCATCGAATACAAATGGCCGGTATTGTGGATTACGCTGCTCACCATCGTCGGAAAATGCTTCAGTACCACATTGGGAGCTATCTTGTCCGGTCAGCCTTTAAAACAGGCCATACAGGTAGGTATGAGTATGGCGCAGGTAGGTGAGTTCGCCTTCATCATCGCCACACTGGGTATGACCCTCGGCGTTACCAGCGACTTCCTCTTCCCCGTAGCAGTAGGTACTTCCGCCATTACCACCTTTACCACACCATACATGATCAAATTCTCCCTGCCATTCTATAACTGGCTGGAGAAAGTATTACCGAAAAAATGGATAGAAGGCCTCAACCGCTATTCCGCCAGCTCCCAAACCCTGCAGGGCGAAAGCGACTGGAAAAAGGTACTACGTTCATACGTTCGCGTTATCATCCTCAACGCCGTGGTGATGCTGGCCATCATCCTGCTTTGTAAATACTACGTAGGCCCCTTCCTGATGAAACATATCGCCAATCCGTTCTGGGCAAATGTAGCCACCGTCGTATTGGGAATGGTTGCGATGGCGCCGTTCATATGGGCCATGGTCGTGCAACGTATACAAAGCATTGCCTATAAATCGCTCTGGCTCGACTCCAAATACAACCGCGGACCGCTGGTGGTAGCGGAGTTGATGCGAAGCATCGTAGCCGTATTGCTGGTAGGTTTCTTTATGAACCAGTTCTTCCCGCTCCTGCCTTCCCTGGTAGCCACTATCCTGGCCATGCTGGTAGTGCTGGTGATGGTAAGAAGTCAGCTCCAGAAATTCTATAACCGCATAGAAAGCCGCTTCCTCACCAACCTCAATGCCCGTGAAACCGCCGCTGAAGCAGAGAAAGCCAAGCAACTGGTTACCCTTCCATGGGACGCACAGGTATCTGAGATCGATATAGACCCATGGTCTTCCCTGGTAGATATTCCCCTGGAACAATTGCAGTTAAGGGAGAAATACGGCATCAATATCGGTGCGATACGCCGCGGTGATATCACCATCTTCACGCCTTCCAGAACAGAAAAACTGTTCCCTTACGATAAGATCACGGTGATTGGTAATGAAAGCCAGTTGGAAGAATTTAACAAAATGGCCAGCGCGAGTGTCAACCAGGACAAAACCAACGAAGCTGCCGGCAATGGTGAAAATATTGCGCTGGTAAGTATTGTGGTAGATGAAAATAATGGACTGACAGGCAAAACCCTGCGCAATTCCGGTATCAGGGAACATACACAGGCCCTGGTAGTAGGTATTGCCAGAGGAGGGGAGAAAATGCTCAATCCCTCCTCTGATACCGTTTTCCAATGGGAAGATGTGGTTTGGCTCGTGGGCGACCGTAAACGCATCCAGGAATTTCGTGGATAGCCGCTTAAGAGCGCTTCAGAAATTCTCTCAACACATACTGTAAGATGCCGCCGTTGGTATAGTACGCTATTTCTATAGCACTATCCAGGCGGCATCTTACGTTAAAGGAAATGTTGTTACCTTCAGCCGGAACCGCTGTTACATTCAGTAATTTTCCCTGTTCCAGGTTATCTGCTATACCTGTAATGGTGAAGGCTTCGGTGCCGGAAAGTCCGAGCAGCGCTGCATTCTGTCCATTGATATATTCCAGTGGCAATACACCCATCCCTACCAGGTTGCTACGGTGAATACGCTCGTAACTCTCTGCTATCACTGCTTTCACACCCAGCAGATTGGTGCCCTTCGCCGCCCAGTCGCGGCTCGATCCGCTGCCATATTCCTTTCCGGCCAGTATGATCAGCGGCACTTTCTGGGTCGCATACTGCACGGAAGCGTCGTATACCGACATCACCATGCCCGAAGGAATAACGGTCGTAAATCCGCCTTCTTTTGGCGATAAATCGTTTTTGATACGCACATTGGCAAAAGTACCACGGATCATTACTTCATGGTTGCCCCTGCGGGAGCCATAGGAATTGAATAGGCGCGGATCTATGCCATGGTCTATCAGGTATTTACCTGCGGGAGAATCTGCCTTAAAAGAGCCGGCAGGCGAAATATGATCGGTGGTTACGGAATCGCCCAGCTTCAGCAGCACCCGGGCATTTACAATATCCTGTACCGGCGCCGGCGTATCAGGTAAATGGTCGAAGAAAGGTGCTTCGCGTATATACGTCGACGTTTTACTCCAGTGGTAATCCTGTCCGGTAGGCGCCAGCAAGCCTTTCCACTGATCGTCGCCATCGAAGATAACACCATAGGCCTCTGCGAAATCAGACTGCTTCATCGCCTTCTCCACCATATCGTTGATTTCCTGCTGGGTAGGCCAGATGTCGCGCAGGTACACCGGTTCTCCGTTAGGATCGTAGCTCAGCGGCTCTGTCAGCAGGTCTACATCGATGCGGCCTGCCAAAGCATAGGCCACCACCAGCATCGGCGACGCCAGGAAGTTCATCTTCACCTGCGGATGTACCCTCGCCTCGAAATTACGGTTGCCGGACAATGCAGAAGAAACAACCAGGTTCCCCTTTTCCACGGCTTCTGCTATATGCGGCGGCAGCGGACCACTGTTACCAATACACGAAGTACAACCATAACCTACCGTATGGAAGCGCAATGCCTCCAGATCGGTGAGCAAACCGCTACGCTTCAGGTATTCGGTAACTACCCTGGAACCTGGCGCCAGACTGGTTTTCACCCACGGCTTCACTTCCAGGCCACGACTCACTGCCTTGGCAGCCACCAACCCCGCTCCTATCATCACGCTGGGGTTGGAAGTGTTGGTACAGCTGGTAATAGCTGCAATCACCACCGCACCATCACTCAGCACATATTCCTGGTTTTTCAGTTTGATACGTACGGACTGCAAACTATCTTTCTCTACTTCAATTTCTTCTGTAGGCTTTTGAATTTCGTAGGTAAATGTAGTACCGGAGCCACCTTCAGAGAGCCAGGCTGTATCACGGCGCTTGCCTTCAGGCGTGTACATACGCTGAAACTCCTTACCCAGCAGCTCTTCAAAACGCTGGTGTACTTCCCGCACAGGAATACGGTCCTGCGGACGCTTAGGCCCTGCCACGGCTGATTCTACACGGGAAAGATCCAACTCAACAATATCTGAATACTCGATATTTTCATCTCCCTTACGCCACAGCAGATTGGATTTACAGTAATCTTCCACCCGCTTGATAACGTCTTCCGGCCTGTTGGTACGGCGCATATAGCGGAGCGTCTGATCATCGATCGGGAAATAGGTTACGGTACAGCCAAATTCCGGCGACATATTAGAAATCGTTGCACGGTCCGGCACACTAAGATGATCCAGGCCATCCCCGAATACTTCCACGAATTTGTTGACCACGCCGTATTTACGCAGTAATTCCGTGATGGCAAGCACCATATCTGTAGCCGTTACCCCTTCAGACAACTGGCCGGTGAGTTTGAGCCCCACCACCTGCGGGCATGTAAAATAAATCGGCTGGCCCAGGATGGCTGCTTCCGCCTCAATACCACCTACACCCCATCCGATTACGCCGATGCCGTTTACCATAGGTGTATGTGAGTCGGTTCCTACCAGCGAATCCGGGAAGATCCATCCGTCGCGCTCAATGACGCCATGGGCGAGGTATTCCAGGTTTACCTGGTGACAAATACCCATTCCCGGCGGCACTACGGTGAAGTTATTGAATGCCTGCTGCGCCCATTTCAGCAGCTGGTACCGCTCCTGGTTACGCTCATATTCGTAAGCAACATTTTTCGTGTAGGCATAGTCGGTACCAAAGAAGTCGACCTGTACGGAGTGGTCCACGACCAGGTCAACAGGAATGAGTGGGTTGATTTTGCTGCCATCTTTTCCGCGGCGGATGACTTCCGCACGGATAGACGCGATGTCCACCACCGCAGGAACGCCGGTGAAGTCCTGCATCAGTACACGTGCAGGCTTAAACGGAATTTCCTTATCAACAGGTTCAGGGGTCCAGTTGACAAGGGTGTCCAGGTGTTCGTCGGTGATAGCAAATTTGTCGTGGTTGCGGATCACGTTTTCCAGGAGGATGCGAATGGAAAACGGCAACCGGGAGATTTTTTTTCCTGCTTTTTCCAGGTCTGTCAATGAGGCGATACGTGATTGCATTAGTAAAGATTTTGACCTTACTAATCAACCCCCGAGCCAACTATATTGTTCGCGGAGAAATTCTGTAGGCACAGCGGCGGGCGCCGGAGATAATATGATCAATACGAGTCACTTTTGCCTCTTTTGCCAATACTTGTCTGAAAGATTCCAGTTCGGCCTTACAGAATCCCTGGCAGGTAGTAGCTGCTGCACAAACGGGACAATGGTTCTCAATCAGCAGATAACCTTCCTCATCTTTGGTGTATTCGGCCATATAACCCTCGTTGTCCCTGATTTCCGCCAATCCTTTTACCTTTTCTTCCAAAGTATGGTACTGACTTAATTCGTGGTTATATTTACGTATGCTGTTTTTTTGTTGTGAGATGATCACCGCGTCCAGTGCTGCCTCACCGAGGGTGTCGCGGATAGACTGGATCAGGCGGACGGTCAGGTCGGCATGCGTATCCGGGAAACGGGCTTCGCCTTTTTCAGTGAGCGACCAGATCTGCTGCGGGCGGCCACGGCCCTTGGCCACGGTACTGGCTTTCACCAGGCCTTCCGCCGCCAGCTTCTGTAGCTGAAAACGCGCCCCTTCCGTGGTTACAGACAATGATGCAGCCAGTGTGGTCAACGGCAAAGGCCCCTTCGTCTTTAATATCCACACCGCCTGCTCATTCTCCGGCAGATTATTTTTCATAATAAACAAAGTATTTATTTGGTTTATTCACAAAACTACTAACTTTGTTCCACTTTAAAAATTTAATACTGGCATCATGAAAGTATTATTATTCAACGGATCGTTAGAGAAGAAACCGACGAGCACGTCCTATGCCATCATCAACTACCTGCAGGAGCAGCTGCATAAGAAAGGCGCTACCACCACGGTTTTCAACCTGGCTGAAGCGGACATCCCCTTCTTTGATACGGCCGCACTACAGCAGATCCCGGAATCTGCCAGAGAAATGACAAAAATATTCCGTGAAGCGGACCTCCATATATGGCTGACACCTCTTTACCATGGCAGCATGACGGGCGCCATGAAAAACTGTCTCGACTGGATCGAGATCAGTTCCAAAGAACCGGTAGCCTATCTCACCAACAAAGTGGTAGGGATGGTATGCTGGGCAGAAGGCGGACACGCCCTCCAGGGTATCAATACCATGGAAGCCGTAGCAAAAGCATTGAGAGCATGGGTATTACCTTATTCTGTTCCGGTCGTGCGCGGGCATCTTTATAATACCGCCGACTATAGCATTTCAAAGGAATACCAGCAAAAGTTTGACTTACTCGTAAATCTGTTAACAGACGTAAAGTTCCAGTTCGCCTGATAAAGACTGCTAACCGGAATTCAGTAGTAGTAGCGGCATCGGGCGCCGCTATTGCTACATTACGTTAACCCTTTCCCCAAAAGATATTGTTATACCCTATGCCGGCATAGTTAAACTCTATAGCTCAACCGGTCATACTTCCTTAATCATCGGTAAATTTGTTTAGATCAAAAATCAGCACAAATGAAGAAGATTAAGCTCGGCATATTGGACCAATCAATCATTGCGAGAGACTGCAATGCAAAAGAAGCCATCAACAGAACGACAGAAATGGTAAAGCTGGCAGACCAGCTCGGGTACACACGCTTCTGGGTATCTGAACACCATAACTTTGCTAAAATTGCCGGCAGCACCCCGGAAGTATTACTGGCACACCTCGCAGGTGAAGCACAACGCATCCGCGTAGGCTCCGGTGGCATCATGCTGCCTAACCACAGCGCCCTCAAAGTGGCAGAGAATTTCCGTATGCTGGAAACGCTCTTCCCTGGCCGTATAGACCTCGGCATTGGCCGTGCACCCGGCGGCGACCGTGAAACGGCCGCCCTGCTCAATCCCTCCAACACTTTCAGCGACAGGGATTTCATGCAGCAACTACTGGATTTACGCAGCTGGCTGACCGACCACAAGGAAAGTGGCTCCCCGCACGAAAATATCATTGCCATCCCGCAGGCAGAAACAGTTCCAGAAATATGGATACTCAGCTCCAGCGGTGGCAGTGGCCAGTTTGCAGCGCACCTCGGGATGGCGCTCTCCTTCGCACATTTCATTAACCCGAATGGCGGCGCAGAAGCTATCCAGCAATATAAACAACACTTCAAACCTTCTGAACTTCAACCTGCACCACAGGTCAACGTCAGCATATTCGGCTTCTGCTCGGAAGATCAGGCCGTAATAGACAGATGGCTGACAGAAATGGACTTCCGCATGTTGTTTATAGAATCAGGATCCAAAGGCAGGTACCCGACATACGAGGAGATCACACAATATGAATACTCTCCGCAGCACATCGCCCGTATTAAATATAACCGTCAGCGTATGATCTATGGCACGCCTGAAGAAATGAAGGCTAAAATAGAAGCACTGGCCGCTAACTATGATACAGATGAAATCATTCTTTCTACTTTCTTCGATGATTTCGAAGCCACAAAAAAATCTGTTGAACTGGTAGCCAGTCTGTTCTGAGTAAAATGATATGCAGACTGCAAAATCTCCGGCAAAAAGGAATTTTTTCTGCCTAATTTTGCAGTCTGATTACCAAACCGCAGGATGCTAATAGATTTACAGCAAGAGACCAATGCCAGGCAATACCGGATCGCTACTTCCGTATTCTTCTTTATATCAGGGTTAGGATATTCATCCTGGGCATCCAGGATTTCCTCCATGCAAACGCAGCTGCACCTCAATGATGCACAGCTGGGTCTGGTGCTGCTGGCTATGCCGGTAGGACTCATGCTGACGATGCCCATCACCGGTAAATTGCTGGGGGCTTTCAGCAGCCGCAAGATCATGATATTCGGCGCGCTCTTCTTCAATACTGTATTGAGTTTCCCTGGCTTTACGCAGTCGCTCTGGCAGCTCATGCTGGTGATGTTCTGCTTCGGTTCCGCCAGGAACCTGCTAAACCTCAGTATGAACGCGCAATCGGTGCAGGTACAGAAACTTTACAATCAACCTATCATCACTACCTTTCACGGGATCTGGAGCATTGCAGGCGCCACCGGCGCAGGTTTGGGCTCACTGATGATCAAATATAACATCGCTCCCAGCTGGCACCTCTTTGGCGTCAGCCTACTGCTGCTACTCTTTACATTCCTCTATTATCCGAAAACATATCCCGATACACCCGTAGTAAGCCTGGAGAAGAAACCGGCATTTTCTCTCCCCGACAAATCCCTGCTCAAATTTTCTTTCATCTGCTTCGCCTGCATGGCCACAGAAAATATCATGTACGACTGGAGCGCCATTTTCTACGAGCGCGTAGTACACGGTACGCCTTCACAGGGAGTTATCGCCTTTTGGATTTATATGACCGCCATGACTACCGCCCGCCTGTTGGGCGACCGTGTGGTTACTAAGCTGGGCATCAAAAATATTCTACGGTACAGCGGCGGCCTCATTTTCAGCGGTTCTATGCTGGCTATCCTGCTCCCCCACCCGGTTACAGCCATCATCGGCTTTATCTTCAACGGATTTGGTGTAGCCTGCGTGGTACCACTCGTATTTAGCCTGGCAGGAAAATCCAAAAACACCAATTCCGGCCAGACAATTGCGGCTATTTCCACCATTGGTTACCTGGGCTTCCTGATGGCCCCACCATTGGTAGGTTTCATAGCACAGGCATCCAGTCTGCGTATCTCCTTCGCAATCATTACCTTGTGTGGCCTGGTAATTATGTGGATGGTAGGTAAGATCCAGGAAGATTAAGCATTCACAAGACTTTCAAAAAAAATACGATTCTTTAACATTTCTAGCTACGGAAAAATTCACTTTGTATTGCAAAGTGACGTAAATTTGTTATACGTGACCCAAAAAATTGCCAATCTATGGACAAACAAAAAATCCGTAACGCTTATAAATTATACCTGCTGGAAAACGGCAAAGCGCCTGTTTCTGTATACCTGTTGTGCAAAACGATAGATATGCCTGAAAGTGACTTCTATGGCTTTTATAGCTCACTGGAGGCAGTAGAAAGGGATATCTGGCTGGGTGTTTTTGAAGACACCGTTGCACAGCTGAAGGCGGATGAAACCTATCATCAGTATAATGCCCAGGAGAAGCTACTCTCCTTTTATTTTCTGTGGGTAGCCAAGCTGAGAGAAGACCGTAGTTATTTTCTCTTACAGAAAGATATTTTTCATGTTCCGCTGATATACAGGAACAAACTTTCTACGTTCAAGGCTGCATTCTATGATTTTATCAGTGAGCTGGTAAAAGAAGGATATGTATCTACCGAAATAAAAGAAAGGAAATTTATCTCTGAACATTATGTACACGGGTTCTGGGTGCAGGCCATGTTTGTATTAAAGTACTGGTTAGATGATTCCAGCGCAGATTTCGAACTGACGGATGCTGCCATTGAAAAGGCCGTGAACCTGAGTTTCCAGATAATAGGTTCCAACACACTCGATAGTATTCTCGATTTCGGGAAATTTATTTTCATGAAGAAGTAAGTGATGAAAGAACAGCAAAATATACCCACCGGCAAAGTAGAGCGGGCCGGGAAGTTTGTTACCACAGGCCTTAAAGTAGGCACCAACTATATAAAACATTATACCCGCAAGTTGATGGATCCATCTGTCAGCAAAGAAACCTTGCACCAGGATAATGCCGCTGATATTTATGATACGCTGAGTAACCTGAAAGGCAGCGCGCTGAAAGTAGCGCAGATGCTGAGTATGGACAGAGGTATGCTTCCAAAAGCTTATTCTGATAAGTTTGCTATGTCTCAATACAGTGCGCCGCCGCTTTCCGGGCCACTGGTAGTAAATACCTTCGTGAAAACGCTGGGCAAAACACCTGCTCAGCTGTATGATAAATTTGATTTACATGCCTCCAATGCCGCTTCTATCGGGCAGGTACATAAAGCCGAGAAAGATGGTAAACAGCTGGCCGTCAAAATACAGTACCCAGGCGTTGCCAGCAGTGTTAAATCTGACCTTCGCATCGTAAAACCCTTTGCCATCCGCATTGTCGGCATGAAAGAAGTGGATATGGACAAATACTTTGCGGAAATAGAAAGCAAGCTGCTGGAAGAAACCGACTATAAGCTGGAATTACAGCGCTCCATCGATCTTTCCGCCGCCTGTGCGCATATACCAGGGCTGCTCTTCCCGAAATATTACCCGGAGCTCTCTTCTGACCGTATCATTACCATGGACTGGCTCAATGGCCTGCACCTGAAAGAATTCCTGGAAACAAATCCCACGCAGGAAATCCGTAATAAAATCGGCCAGGCCCTGTGGGACTTCTATCAATTCCAGGTACATAAGCTGCGCCAGGTGCACGCAGATCCGCACCCGGGCAACTTCCTGATGCAGCCCGACGGATCAGTAGGCATCTTCGACTTCGGTTGCGTAAAGGTGATACCGGAAGATTTTTATACCAATTATTTCCTGCTGGTAGATAAAGAAGTATTGAAAGATACTGCCCGCAGACAGGAGATTTATATTAACCTGGAGATGATCCACCCGACAGATACACCTAAAGAGGTAGCCTTCTTCTCGGAGTTGTTCCAGCATATGATAGACCTCATGACCTTACCGTTTACGCGGGAAACGTTTGATTTCGGTGATGAAGCCTATTTCAACGAGATCTATGCCTACATGGACGAGCTGTACAATATGAAAGAAGTCCGGGATTCAAAAGTAGCCAGAGGCTCCAGCCATTCTTTATATATCAACAGAACATATTTCGGGCTATATTCTATACTCAGTGATCTGAAAGCCAATATTGTCACTGGTCAGGAGAGAATTCAGCGCCTGGTGAACGGGGAACAGCCATAATAAGTGTTCGTCGTAGATTTTCTGGTATTTGTCGCAAACGTTCCTGTATGGTACGAATAATATATAATTTGCGACCATGAAACAAGGATGGTATCAGAATAAATGGGTTATCAGGGCGCTGCATGTGTTCGCATGGATATTATTGTATTCATTGCCATACCTGCTCAAACCCTCCATGAGTGAGCACGACAAGGACCCTAATCACCATGCCTGGACGATATTCGGATATGTATATGAGCTGGCATTGATTGCGTTCTTTTACCTGAATGCCTGGGTATATATTCCTTCTTTTGTATATAAAAAACGTTACCTGGAATACGGCGCCTCCATCCTGACAGTATTGTTGGCGCTTTACAGCATCCGATATACCTTTGAGGTAGTATTTCTGCCAGAACACACGATAGACGTAAAGCCTGCCATCTTTTTTACTTTTATCACGGCATTTTTTATTTTAAGTACCAGTACTGCTTTTCAGATGATCAAAGATCGTTTGAAGGAAGACAGGCTGGCATCTGAGCAGGTAAATGAGAACCTGCAGACGGAGCTGTCGTTCCTGCGTTCGCAGGTGAGTCCGCACTTCATGTTCAACGTACTGAATAACATGGTGGCGCTGGCCCGCAAAAAATCGGATGCACTGGAGCCTTCGCTGATAAAGTTATCCTCCCTGATGCGTTATATGCTGTACGAAACAGATGAGCAAAAGGTGCCACTGGCAAAGGAAACGGAGTACCTGCAAAGCTACATCGACTTACAGCAGCAGCGTTTCGGGAAGAATGTAACCATTACCGTTAACACGGACGTTCCGGAAACCGGTTATGAGATTGAACCCATGCTGCTGATACCGTTTGTGGAGAACGCCTTTAAGCACGGAACGGGCCTTATCATGGAAGCAAAAATTGATATCAACCTGGAAATCAGGGATAAGTACCTGTTTTTCACGGTAAAAAATAAATACAACGATATACCGATGGAGATAAAAGACAAGACCAGTGGCATAGGCTTGTCTAATGTAAGCCGCCGGCTGAACCTGTTATATAACCAGCACTACAAACTGGACATCCGCAAGCAGGATGGCTGGTTTTGTGTTTTATTACAATTAAATCTGCATTAATGCTGAAATGTATTGCCGTTGATGATGAGCCATTAGCCCTGGATTTACTGGAAGATAATATTACCAAGGTGCCGTACCTGCAGCTGGTAGCCAAATGCAACAATGCATTTGAGGCTATTGAAGTATTGCAGCAACAGCATGTGGACCTTATTTTCCTGGACATACAGATGCCCGGACTTACCGGGCTGCAATTTTTGCAGTCTATGGCCAACAAGCCCATGGTGATACTCATTACCGCCTATGAAAAATATGCGCTGGAAGGCTTCAACCTGGATGTAACGGACTACCTGGTGAAACCTGTGCCGCTGGAACGTTTCATCAAGGCATGTAATAAGGCACACGAATTATATCAGCTAAAAACTGTTACCAGGGCTATTATTGAGCCTGAGTTTATATTTGTTAATGTAGATTATAGTTTGTTTAAAGTTGTTTTTGATGATATTATCTGGGTGGAAGGATTAAAGGATTATGTGCGGATACACCTCAAGAGCAGCAATAAACCTGTTATCACACGTATGTCTATTAAGTCGATGGAAGAGCAATTGCCCGGCCGCCGGTTTATGCGGATACATAAATCATATATAGTAGCGGTGGCTTGCATTACCGCCATTCGCAAAAACAGTGTATTCCTGGATACGCTGGAATTGCCTGTGGGAGACACTTACAGGGATTCGTTACAGGCGTTGACGGGGAAGAATGGGTTTTGATTTTTTCTCTCGTCTCTACTCAGTAGTGACAAAAATATTAAGTACACACAGAGGGCCTTCGGCCCTTTTTCTTTTTTAAAACATATCACAACAAACCCCAATTTCGTAGCAAATTTTCGTACACTCGTCGCATTTACTTTTATCTGAAAATTATCTGAGATACATTTGCGTACTCATAATTTTTACTATGCAAAGAATTTTATTGTTAGTAACCATGTTAATGTTAGCGCTTGGCGTGCAGGCTCAACCACCTGCCGGAGCTCCCCGTGGTGGCGGGATGCCAGGTGGCATGACCGGACATTTATATGGTAAGGTAATTGATGCCGACGGAAAACCTGTTCCTTATGTATCTGTGATCATTTTACAACCAAAGCTTGATTCAGTAACCAAAAAAATGAAGGATGTGCTCCTGAAAGGTGCACTGACAAAAGCAAACGGAGAGTTTAGCCTGGATGATATCCCTATGCGTCCAAAGCTTAAAATGAAGATCAGTGGTACCGGTTACAAAGCTGTGGAGCGTCCTGTAACATTCCCCCCATTCGATAAAGACCTTGGAAACATTAAACTGGAAACAGATGTTGCCCAGTTACAAGGCGTAACCGTTGCCGGCACTAAACCGCTGATGCAACTGGATGTCGATAAGAAAGTTTTTAACGTTGAAAAAAATCTGACCAGCGCGGGCGGTACCGCCGTAGACGTAATGAAAAATGTTCCTTCTGTGAATGTTGACATCGACGGAAACGTGACAGTACGCAATTCCAGCCCTCAACTCTATATTGATGGCCGCCCAACAACCCTCACACTTGATCAGATCCCTGCTGATGCTATCGAAAGCGTGGAAGTAATCACCAACCCTTCTGCCAAATACGACGCCTCTGGCGGTAACGCAGGTATCCTGAACCTCGTGCTGAAGAAAAACCGTAAAACCGGCTATAATGGTAACCTCCGCGCAGGTGTGGATAAACGTGGTGCCCTCAATGGTGGCGCCGACTTCAACCTTCGTCAGGGTAAATTTAATGTAAGCGCCAGCGCTATGGGCTCACAAAACAAGAGCGTAAGCACCGGCTTTACAGACAGAAATAATTTTGGTGATGAAACACCTTCCTTCATCCATCAGGATAACTACAACAAAACAAAAGGTGGTTTCCTCTTTGGTAAACTGGGTGTGGATTACTTCATGACCAACCGTACCACTGTTTCCGTTGCCGGAATAAAAGTACACGGCGCCATGAAACCTAACGAGGTAATTGGCATCAATACAGACAGCCTCTTCAAAACAGGCACTATCAGCAACTTTAGCCAACGTAACTCAGATTCAAAATTCAATTTCAATGCCAACGGGCTGGTATTGGGAATGAAGCATCTGTTTCCTAAAGAAGGCAAAGAGCTGACTGTAGATGTCAATTATTTCGGAGGTTCTTCCACCAACAATGCTAACTATACCACCAACTACTATACCGGTAAAGATATTACCGGCACAGAAGCACAACGCATCGATGGTGGTGGTAAAATCAGCTTCCTGACTGCCCAGACCGACTTCGTAGACCCGCTGACCAAAACCATGAAACTGGAAACAGGTCTGCGCTGGTCAAGAAGAACGACAGACAGTCATACCAACAACTTCATGTACGACGCCACTACCGGTGAATACATCCCGTTACCTGCAGCCAGCATTAACTACAGAAACAATGATAACGTATATGCTGCCTACGCCAGCATTTCCGATAACATTGGCAAATTCGGCTACAAGGTAGGTGTACGTATGGAAAGCAGTAACTACGACGGTACCATCAAAAATACAGGACAGAAATTCAGCAATAACTACCCTGCCAGTCTGTTCCCTTCCCTGTTCCTCACCCAGAAACTCAACAACAGTCAGGAGTTACAGGCGAGCTACACCCGTCGTATCAACAGACCTAACTTCTTCCAGCTGATTCCTTATACGGATTCTACCGACAGGTTGAATATCACCAAAGGTAATCCCGGACTGGTACCGGAGTTCACACAGTCTGTTGAGCTCTCTTACCTGAAAACCTTCAAAGGTAACAGCACGTTCATGGCTACACTTTATTATAAGTATACCAACAACCTGATTACCCGTTATATTCAGAAAGAGTTCAATCCGGTTACCAACGACAGTCTGCTGATCAACACCTACATCAATGCCAACAACAGCTATTCTGCAGGTGCCGAGCTGACTGCTACTACCAGTATTACAAAATGGTGGAATCTCGCTGCCAACGTGAATATCTACAATTCCAAAATCAACACGAATGCTGTAGGCGCAAGCCAGGATGCATTATGGAGCTGGTTCGGAAAACTGAATAACAACGTTAAGCTGCCATGGGCGCTGGAATTACAACTTTCTGGTACCTACCAGTCCAAAACCAACCTGCCTGTCAATAAAGACCAGCGCCAGGACGGACCGCCAATGCAGCAGTCTATGAATGCCTCTCAGGGTTATATCAAAGCCTTCTATGGTGTAGATGCAGCGCTGAAGAAAAGCTTCCTGAAAAACAATGCAGCTTCCATTACCCTTGCTGTCAACGATATTTTCAGAAGCAGGTATTCAGACCAATATTCTATGAGTCCTTACTTCAATCAGTTGTACAGTCGCCTGAGAGACCCTCAGATGTTCCGTGCCACTTTCGCTTACCGTTTTGGAAAGATGGATGTTTCCCTCTTCAAACGTAAGAACATGGCTGCCGGTATGCAAGGCATGTCTGAAGTAATGCAATAACAAGGAAATACACAGTACTTATAGTTAAGGCCGTCTCTACTTTTAGAGATGGCCTTTTTAATGACAGTCTGTCTTCTTAAACGCATAGCGCTGCGCTACCACCCGCAGGGCGGAACCCCAAAGTCGATACCTTCGGTATCGACTTAAAATACGCTGCGATCTACAACGGGAATAGCTCCCGTAACAACAAATTATCTACATTCAATACTTTTTCTATATAAAATAATTTTATATTATGTTATATTTGCATGTCAAAAGGAATACACCTGCATCCCTATACTGCGCGAGCAACTAAACTGCCGGGCCTGATACTGTGTCAATACCAGTTTCCTGGGGGATGTTTTGTGGTAGTTCCTACCGGCAAACAAACATCGCAGTATGCAATTCAACAGAATACTAAGCACATTCACCATCAGCATTGCACTCGTTTTCGCGGGCAGTCGCTGTGCACAGGCACAGAGCCTTGGCAACTCCAACGCTGTCACTGACCCGCTGGGAATCCAATACTTCCTGAATCCCTATATGGCTAATCCCTCCTTCGCCGGACTGGATAGCGGCTTGCACGTAAACCTCGCCTACCGGAAACAATGGACGGATATGCCCGGAAGTCCACAAACCCGCCTGCTCACCGCAGACGGTAATTTGGGGCATCGGGTAGGCGCTGGTTTGCAAGTATACAATGATGTAGCTGGCCTGTTGAATAATACCAGGGTGGCGCTGACATATGCCTATCATCTGCCGCTGGGCGCTCATGCACAGCAACTTCATTTTGGGCTGTCTGCCGTTTTTTACGGTAAACACCTGAATACCAAAGACATTAACGGCGACATGAATGACCCTGCGCTTACTTCCTATAACCGTCGGGATAACTATTTCGAAGCCGACTACGGTATGGCCTATACGGACGAGCACCTGACTGTTCAGGCCTCCATCCCGAACGTATTTAGTTTTGCCACGGATAAAAACGGGAGTCGTACTACCGGTACGGAGAAGTTCCTGGTAGGGTTGGGGTATAAATTTATGCAGGGAGAACAGATCACCTATGTGGAACCCAAAGCCTATTACAGGAATATTTATGGAGGCGAGTCTATTTTCGATGCAGGCGTAAAGGTAGGGTTACTGCAAAACTGGGCAGACGTTACCGGCATCTATCATAGTAGCGGTAATTTCACTATGGGTGCGGGTGTTTCCTGGAATAAGCTGTTGAATCTGCAATTCCTGTATACCACACAAACTGCCGGCCTGCGGACCTATGCCCAGGGAACAATGGAAGTCAACCTGCGTGTGAATTTTCTGAATTGATATCTTATTTATACGCTTATGTAAGCTGATTTTCAGCGGCGTAACAAACCTGCAACTGTACACCGGGCAGCGCAATTTTAAGAAATGGCTGCCCGGCATCTTTATATTTTCTGGTAGCGTTTTAATATTTGCCCTTCATGATAGCCACCACATCTTTTACTTCCAGCACCGGCTTTCTGTAACCATGCTGTGTAACAAAAATCATGGCCCTACCGAGCTCTCCCAGCGTACATACGTAGTTACGAAAGAATAATTTCCATAGGGGGTAAAGCCATGATAGCGCGTAATAGAATCTATGGGTATTCTTTGTTCCTTTCATGGGTTGTATGTAGCCAGGCCGGAAATTATAGACAGCTTTAAATGATAACTTCTGCAGATCATTTTCTGTTTTACCTTTGATCCGTGCCCACATTACCCGGCCTTTTTCTGAACTGTCTGTGCCGGCGCCAGAGATATAGCAGAAGGTCATTCCGGGGTTTTCTCCGGCCAGCACCCCTGCCATATACATGGTTAGGTCGTATGTAAGATGATTATATATTTCCTCCTTCATACCTACCGACGATACTCCCAGGCAGAAATAGCAGGCATTATAACCTTGCAGTTGAGGGACGATAGCGGTGAGATCAAAGAAGTTATGATGAAGAATTTCTTTTAGTTTGGGATGCACTACTCCGCAGGCTTTACGGTTGATGACCAGAACAGTATCAACATCCGGGTTTTCCAGGCATTCATGTAGAATTCCTTCGCCCACCATACCAGTACTTCCTGTTATGATCGCATTGATTTTCATAAAAATAACTTGCCGGAAAGATACAGAAAGTAAGTGGAATCATTAAATTTATGTACGCATCATCAGGTAGAAATGACAATTAGCAAGGAACACAGCATCGGTTTGGATGTGCTGTTTAATCATGCCACTATAGGAATGCTTTTGGCCGACGAACAGGAGAGAATAGTACTTGCAAATCCTTATCTCCTGCAACGCTTAGGCTACGAGAAAACGGAAGTTACCGGCAAAAAAATCGACACCTTTCTATTACTGCATGCAGGCTCACAAACCTCGCTGCACGCAGATAACGGAAATAACCCCTTTGTTTATTCGCTGCAGGCGAACAGGCTCGACTATGTCATCTGTAAAGACGGCAGCAGGATTCCCTTTCATGTCAGTACGGGATCCTACTCAAACGAAACAGGCAAATACACGGTCCTGTATCTTACCGATATGCCCTCTTCCAGGTCCTATACCGGAGAGCAGGAAAAGCCCGCTGCATCAACAGAAGAATATGTCAGAAACCTGCTTACAACGATAGACCAGCTCAGGCTGCGTATCCGCGAAGATGAAGCCAAAGACAATGCGTTGCAACGGCTAAACAGCTTCCTCAGCAGTATCTGGAACAATGCAGACGCCATTATCATCGTATTCAGTCCGGAAGGATTTATCCGGTGGTTCAACCCTACCGCCGAAAAGCAGCTGGGATACCGGGCCATCGATGTGATTGAAATCGAGTCTCCCCTGCTTTTTCATGATGCTTCAGAACTTGAAATACGTGCGGCTGAATTCTCCCTGCAGATGCAGCAAACGGTAGACCCCGGGCTGGACACCCTGACGATCAAAGCCAGGCTTAACCTGCCCAATGAATATGAATGGAACTATATCCGCCGTGATGGCAGCAAACTACCGGTATCACTGACTATCTCAGCGATCAGGTCTGCCGCCAGTATTACGGGATATGTTGGGATTGCTATCGATATTTCAGAGAGAAAGAGAGCAGAGGCAGAACTCCGTCAGGCACTGGAAAAAGAGAAAGAACTCAATGAACTTAAATCAAAATTCGTATCATTGGCTTCTCATGAATTCCGGACACCGCTCAGTACGATTCTCTCATCTGTATACCTGATCAGTCAGTACCAGGGAGGTATAGAAGATCAGTATAAAAGAGACAAGCATATACAGCGGATCGTCTCTTCTGTTAATATGTTAACCGATATACTCAATGATTTCCTTTCTGTGGGTAAAATTGAGGAAGGGAAAATTCAGGTTCGTAATAGTACCTTTGAGCCCGGTAAATTAATAGGAACCATCATAAGTGAGATGCAGGGCCTCCAGAAGAATTCACAACAAATTCTCTATGCGCATCACGGAGCGTCCACTGCATATTTAGATCCAACCCTGTTGAAACATATTGTAATGAACCTCGTATCTAATGCGATTAAATTTTCGCCGGAGGGAGGTATCATTGCTGTTCGTAGCGAATGTTTAAATAATTACCTGCAACTGACCGTCAGGGACAAGGGCATTGGCATTGCCGAAGAAGACCGCCAGCATTTATTTGAGCGTTTCTTTCGTGGCAGTAATGCCGGCAATATACAAGGCACCGGACTGGGCCTGCATATCGTAGGACGGTACACCGAAATTATGGGTGGCACCATTACCTGCGACAGCAAACCCGGCGAGGGAGCGGAGTTTAAAGTCATTATACCTTTTCCTGAAAAATAAGCTTATGGAGAAAATTTTGCTGATTGAAGACAACCGGGAAATTCTGGACAATATGGCCGAAATTCTTGGTCTGGCAAATTACCAGGTGTTAACTGCCACTAACGGAAAGGAAGGTGTGGCCATGGCGCTCAAAAACAAGCCTGACCTCATCGTATGCGATATCATGATGCCTGTCCTGGATGGATTTGGCGTACTTCATCTCTTACACAAGAATGAAACCCTGTCGCGTACCCCTTTTATTTTCATTACCGCCAAAACAGACCGTAGTGAGATCCGCAAAGGAATGGAACAAGGTGCGGATGATTATATCACCAAGCCTTTTGAAGGCACAGAACTACTGAATGCAGTAGCATCCAGGCTTCGGCGATGTGCAGAGTTCAGGCAGGAACCAGGGGAAAATACAAGGCAGCTGCTACAGCACCTGAGCATAAATGATTTGCTGGAAACCCTGAAAACGAATCGCCCTACCTCCAGTTACCGGAAAAAACAGCAGATCTATAAAGAAGGGAATCATCCGCAATATCTCTACTATATCCTCCAGGGAAAAATAAAGACCTCCAAACGTAATGAGGAAGGCAAAGAGTTGATTGTGGGATTATATGCAGAAGGGGATTTCTTTGGTTATTCTGCCATGCTGGAGGAAAATGTTTACCAGGAAGATGCAGAGGCAATGGAAGATGCCACGATCATCTCTATTCCGCAGCAGGATTTCGAATTGCTGATCAATCAGCAGCCGCAGGTAATGCGCAAGTTTGTACAGCTGCTGGCCAGAAACACGGCAGAACGCGAACAGCAGCTGATCGGGCTGGCCTATAACTCGCTGCGTAAAAAAGTAGCAGAAGCATTACTCACGCTGGACAAGAAGTTCAATCATACCGGCAACGACTATACGCTGCATGTAAGCAGGGAAAACCTGGCCGCTATGGCGGGCGTAGCGAAAGAGTCCCTGATAAGGACGCTGGGTGACTTCAGGAATGAATCACTGATACAAATGAAAGAAGGTGATATTCTTATTACTGACAGAAGCAAACTGGCAGATATTGCAAACTGATGGACAATATGAAATTAAGGGAAATGATTTTTTTAAACTGTTTCACTGTTTTCAGGACCTGGCATCCAGTGTATTCACACCTGCAAACTTAATAAAATTGGCTCTCAGCGTAAGAAAATCCAATTCTGTTTTATCAATATCGTCCTGCATTCTTTCCAACTTACCAGCAAGTCCCTTTGTTTTGTTTTTAACCCATTGGCGAAGTTCTCCTATCTCATGGCGCAGCAAAAGCAAACCCTCTTCCACGATCAAAAATCTGGACTGATAGCCTTCTGCAGTTTCAACGAATTCATGTGTTGCAGTGGTAGACAACACAGAAGCCAGGAGGCGGATCAACAATGCATTTTCTGCTCTTAAATCTTCCACGATCACCAGCCACGAACAACACATTCTATCCTGCTCCGCCCTTGTATAGATACTTTTCTCCAAATGGTGCATAACTAGTTTAAGTAAACCTGTCTGTTATGTTGCTGTTGCCGCTGATGCCATTGCTGCAACAGAGATATTAACTGATATTGAATAGTGTTATAAGATTGAATACTAACGATCACTTCCTCCACATCTTCCCTGGTACAATTTACCGGCAAACGCTGATAACCGTATGCTTCCAGGTTTTCGCGCAAAAATTTCACGACCTCATTGCCATTGGCAATAAACTGTTTGATCATCCGTGACCATTCAGAATTGTATACTTCATGTGCATGACTGCAGTCCGGACTACGTTTCAGCATAGGCTTCAGGGCTGATTGCTGGCGTAGTAATACTACAGACTGGTAGTTAGACAATTCGCTGTAATAGGTGGTCAGCATCTCTGTAAATTCTGTATAAATGGCAGCTACTACCTGTTCATCTTTTCCAGCTCCTTCAAAGAGATGTTCTACCTGGCGCATCAGTGCGATACCGTTTGGTATGGCTGTCTTTGTGATTTTATCAGATAACTGCTTTGCAAAAAAGCAATGAAAATCAAAAGCGGTGGTGCGCTCATCCAATACCTGCTTAATGCCGGAATTGGATCTGTACTGTTTGTAGATGTAATGTCCCGACTTCTTCAATTGTTTAAACGGAAATAAAAGGAAACCCTCGCAAAAACGTTGCTGAATAGAATTAAGCGTATAATCGGTGTACATATGGTATGTGCTTTAATTGCGATGGTAAAAAGGTCACCGCTGCTAGCAGCGGTGACTGATCCCAGTAAAGACTGTGATCCGCTTAACTTTAGATAGATGTTAACTGTACAGCAAAGCTAAGTCAGCATCCATCAAAAACAAATGATGTTAACACATACATTCGATGATTGTCGTCAGTCAAACTCATGATCACCATCATCACATCGCAACAATCAATATGTATGCGGCGGCTGGTAATTACTGCATCGGAATACCAGGAATTTGCGTACCACACGGCCATTGCGCGTAACAATTACAGGCGGCAACTGTGTGATACTGCTGAAATACGGTTTCAGATCCTCAGTAAATTTCAACTCATCCACATCATCCGTTACGTCAGTAAGCGAGTTAATAAAAATTGCATTCCTGCCTCTTAACTTTTCAAGATCAGTACCTATAAAATCAAATTCCAACGCTCTTCTCCCAAGTATCTCCTGAGAATAAACCATTCTGCCCAGGTAAAAGTTGAGCATCGCACTGGTTTTATAGTCATCTGCCGAAAAAATAAAATCATCAGGATAATTTGACTGGATTACAGCTACCTGTTTTCCAAAATCTGCCCATCCCATCCAGGTGTCGTCAGACTTAACCGGTACGGGATAGCATAATATTTCTACTGCCAGCGCCAGGTGAACAATTAATGATATGATCCACTGAACGCGCAGAAACTTTCTCGTAAGCCAGGGCCCGATCCAGATGATAGCGGTGATATAACCGGGCATCATCCAGTTCAGCTTTACCCAATAAATTGGTGAAATCACCAGAAAACCCAGAAAAACAGGCAAAAAGAAACATAACAACCATAATGTCCTGTCTGACAGCTTCCACCATTTCAGCCCGTATTTTCTCAATAGTTTCCAGAGATAATACAGCAAACCAAAAAACAGCGCCGGCAATAAAATTGCAGACTGGTGTCCTATGACTCCCAAAACATCCAGCCAGTTTAATGCGATGTCATGCGCTCTTTCTGAGGACTGAAATCTGAAGGATGCAAAATCGTTATTCACATTCCAAATAATCACCGGTGAAATTGCTACAATAAATATAATCACCGATAAATAAAACCAGGGCGAAATTAGCCACTTCCGGTGCGGTCTGGACAACAGTAAGAATAAAATTGTTCCGGCGGGAAGAAAAATGGCGGTGTACTTACTATCAAAAGCAGCACCCATAGCCAGTCCTGCCCATATCCACCAAAATGATCTCTTTTCAAAAATGACATTATATAAACATAGCAGCGAAACTGTCCAGCACAACATTAATGGTACATCGGGTGTAGTCACCAGCGATAAAATAGTCACCATCAATGTGGAGTAAATAGCCAGTAAGGCATTCCATGCTTTATGTCTGCTCAGGAATTTTTTAGCAAGATGATAGAAAGCGAAGATTGTCAGAGAAGTGATAACGGTATCAGCCAGCTTGATTACCCAGGCATGGCGTCCGAATACTTCGCCGAAGCCGCGCATAATGAGGGCGATGGCGGGTGGATGATCGAAGTAGGATAATGCAAGATGCTGCCCGTAAAAATAATAGTAGGCATCCTGCGGCATTAGTCCCATCAGTCCAATAAAAGAGAAACGTAGTGCAGCTATTATACAGATGGATAATAATATCCAGCGATCAGTTTTAATATACCCAATCAGGTTAGTAAAGGGCGTCTTCATGCTTACCCGGCAGTATTAAGGTGAGTGTCAGTAGTTCGCAAAGGGGTCAAATTCCGTGCCCTGGCGAAGATAAACTGATAACAACAAATACCGGTTCCTATTGTTGAACAATTTCCTTCTTTCGGGTAGAAATTTGTAGCAACGAATGCACAATAAATGAAAGGAGTGGTAAAATTACCACTCCTTACTTAATTCCAATGTTATCTTTCTTCTGACCACCGCTTTTCCATGCTGAAAAAGTCGATTCTGCCGACGGGCTTGCCCGGGCTGCTTTTAAGTGCAGCGATAAATTTCTCCCATCGTGGGATATATAGTGTTTTCATTAATCCGTTCCATTCCTTGTTGGCATATTCATGCAGGTCGGTATCCGGGTTATCAGGCCCCCACCAGGTGATCTGTGTTTTCGCGTTACGTACCAGCAATGACTTTTCTGCTGGCGTATTACCCATAGCCCTGGCTGCATTCACCCACGTATCCAGTCTGAAATAAGGGCTGCGTCCCAGGAGTTTGTCCTGCTGGTTCATCAGCGAAAGAAACAATGCGGATTGCTTATTAAATGCAGTCTGATCATCATTTTTCCAGGCTGCCATCATATCAGCATACACCTGTTCACCGCGATTACTGATCAGCTGTCTTTCAAAATCCACCGCATCTGTTTGCAGTGTAATATTGGATTTCAGCTTAGCAGCAGCGTTGAGAAACTGTTGCACCGACAAGCTGAAAACAGCGGTATCATAATTTCTTTTCCTGGTACCCCAGGTAGAAACAGACTTATTAACATCCATATCAGGGCGCGCAGTAAAGATCGATTCTGTTGGCCCTTCCTGGTACGCCGCAAAACTGCTGTAGCAGGTTTCCAGCAATCCCTGCCAGGCCGCTTCCAGTTCGCTGTTTTCCACACCATAACGTGCACGTACATACGTTTTTATCCAATCCTTTACCTGTACATGTTCCTGGTGCCAGGGTAATTCCATCATCAGGTCATAGATAACAGGGTTATTGCGGATACCTTCCGGCATGATGCCGGCACCGCGGAATACGCCCTTATATGGACTATTGGCAGCACGGTACACCTCATCAGCAAAGCGTTGCAGCTTTCCGTACAGGCCCATTTTTTCTCCGAAATTGGTCACCGTACACCAGATGAAAGGCGTGCTTTCATAGCCTTTACGTTTCTCCCAGTTAGCGGTATTTTCACCGAAAAGTTCCTGTACCAGCACTTTGGATTTATCGAGGCCCGCCAGCAGCTGCGCGCCAGGATTGGCCTGCCAGCCCTGTAATACCCAGGTAGCCTCCGGAAATGCTTTCAGCATCGATTGCTGAACACCTTTTGCAGCAGCAGGGACATCTACGCCCTGCGCATTGCCACCTTCATGGAAAGGATCACCGGCGAAGAAACGGATATCATTACCATAACTACGTTTCATTTCTTCGTAGTAAATAGCTGCCATACGCTGAAATGCGGTATCCGCCGGCAACAGGTAATCAGGGCGCTGAAAACCACCTGCCCATTTGCCTTGTGGCACCACGCCTGTCAGCTTCATTTTATCTTTGAGCGTAGTAGGTACCATGCCATAAAAACCTTGCATAACAGGGGCTATGCCCAGTTCTTTCATACGGGCCAGGATCTTTTTCTGCAATGCTTCCTGCTGATCGATGATGGATTGTGGCACCGGGCCTCCCCAGCCTTCCAGGTTGCCCATCAGCCACCAGGCAGTGAATCCGGGACCTGCAACAAAGCTCCTTGCTGCTTCAGATGTATAGCCTATCCGTTGCAAAGTGCGCTGCCACACGGCTTCTGTACCCACTGTAGCCAACATGGTATTTACGCCGTTGAGCGACATCCAATCCAGCTCATGCTCCCAGTCGGCCCAGCTGTAAAAGCTCATCGTATAACTGATGGTACAATAATTCAGCGCATATCGTACAGGCATTTCCGTTAGATGCTTTTCTTTTGCAGGAACCGCAGGCAAAGGATTTACAGGGGCAAGATTATCACCCATATGCGACATGGAGCGGTGACAATGGTATTTCAGGTACCAGTTGAGTCCGGCCGCTGCGGCACTGGAAGAAGAGGCATTGATATGGAGCCTGCTACCGATGGTTTGGATTTCAAATACTTCGCGGGAGCTGTCGGCAGGTATCCTGTTTAATACGAGTGACTTTTCCAGCCAGGGTACGCGGCGCTGAGCCAGCGTTTTCACGCCGGGATAATCCTGTGCAGACACACGGGCTGTTACTGCAGACAACAGCAGTATTGCTAATAATCTGTATTTCATTGTTTCACTGTTAGTAGTTGTAAAGATGCTAAAAAACAATTAAAATCATATAACAGGGTATCTGGCAGACATCACCCCAATCACATAAATACAATATTGGGTATACCGGGAGAGGCATTATCTTTGATTGAGTTTTCCCCACCCACCAAAATATTGAATATGAAGGTTTTTGCAACGAGAGTATTACCAACTGAAGGATTGGCACTCATGGAAAGTGCGGGCATTACTGTTACGGAATGGAAAGAGAAAAGAAACCTCTCTTCTGAAGAACTGGCGGACATCTGCCAGGACTATGACGCATTGTATTATGCGGGTGGCAAGCCTGTTACCAGGGATTTCCTGGAGAGATGCAGACATTTGAAGGTCATCAGCCTGATGTCTGCCGGTTATGACAATATTGACATCGCGGCAGCTGCTGAACTGGGCATCCCCGTTACCAATGTACCGGGCGTTCCTGCCAAATCCACTGCAGACATAGCTTTCCTCTTGATGCAAGCTGTAGCCAGGAAAGCATTTTACATGCATAAACGTATTATCAACGGAGAATGGGGATTTTCAGACCCGACCGCGCATCTTGGTACCGACCTGGAAGGCAAAACGCTGGGTGTATGGGGCCTTGGCAACATAGGCACTATTGTAGCAAGGCGCTGCCAGCGAGCCTTCGACATGAAGATCATCTATAATAACAGATCCAGGAACCTGGAGGCGGAAAAAGAACTGGGCGCCACCTACGTTTCTTTTGAGGAATTACTGCAACAGAGTGATGTGCTAACGGTACACACCGCCTTGACAGATGAAACCAAAGGCCGCTTCGATGCGCTGGCATTCAGCAAAATGAAACCTTCGGCCATTTTCATTAATACCGCCCGTGGCGCCATCCACGACGAAGCCGCACTGCTGGCCGCTGTACAGCAAAAAGTTATTTACGGGGCCGGGCTGGATGTCACCAATCCGGAGCCAATGCATTCAGAAAACCCTTTACTGCAGCTACCTACCGTGGCTATATTGCCGCATATCGGCTCTGCTACTGTGGCTACCCGCAATGAAATGGCTAAAACCGCGGCCACAAACATTATAGCAGCCATGAAAAATGAAAAGCTGCCTAATGAGGTAAAGGGCTAAAAAATCTGACAGCGATTGTTTATATTAGGGAACAGATATTGTTCCCTGCCATGAAACACATACTCCCCAGCTTGTCCATCCCTATGCTGTTATGCATAACAGGTACTGCGATGGCACAAAACGTAAAACTGACAGACAAACAGAGCATTCCCCGGGTTATTGCAGCCATGACACTGGATGAAAAAGCCAGTCTGGTTACAGGGATGGGGCTCAAAATCGAAGGACTTCCCCCAGGCATCCTCCCTCCTTCCAAACCGGAAGACGATAAGGTGCCAGAGGCCGTTCCTGGTGCTTCCGGCCGGACGCATGCCATTCCGCGGCTGGGAATTCCGTCTCTCACCGTTACCGACGGCCCTGCCGGCGTAAGGATATCACCGCAACGCCATGGCGACACCACGCATACCTACTATGCTACCGGCTTTCCGGTGGCCACGCTGCTGGCATCCTCCTGGGATACCGCGCTGGTAACACAGATAGGCAAAGCTATTGGTAACGAGGCCTTCGAATATAATATAGATGTAATGCTGGGGCCGGGCATGAATATCCAGCGTAATCCGCTGGGAGGCCGCAATTTCGAATACTACTCCGAAGATCCTTTGCTGACAGGCCATATGGCCGCCGCTATGGTGAAAGGCATACAATCTGCCGGCGTTGGCACCAGCATCAAACACTTTGTTGCCAACAACCAGGAGTTTAACCGCATGCAACTCAACACCATCGTTTCCGACAGGGCATTGCGCGAGATTTACCTGCGCGGCTTTCAGCTGGCAGTGAAGCTCGCACAGCCATGGACGGTGATGTCGTCGTACAATAAAATCAACGGCGTATATACGTCGGAGTGGCCCGGATTACTCACCGGCATACTCCGCAATGAATGGAAATTCAAAGGCATTGTGATGTCCGACTGGTTTGGTGGCACAGACGTTGTCAAACAGTTGCAGGCAGGTAACAATCTCCTGATGCCTGGTACCGCTGCCCAGTCAGATGCAATAGTGGCCGCCGTAAAATCCGGCGCCTTGTCTGAAAAAGTGCTGGACGAAAATATTGCCGGCATACTACAGCTGGTACTGCAATCCAGGACCTTTAAGCATCTGCCGCATAGCGATAACCCCGATCTTACCGCCCACGCAGCGTTGGTACGCAAAGCCGCGTCGGAAAGCATGGTACTGCTGAAGAATGATAGTAATGCGCTTCCTGTAGCAGCCCCCGGAAAGATCGCGCTCTTTGGCAATACCTCCTATAAGATGATTGCCGGCGGAACCGGTAGCGGTGACGTATTCAAAGCATATGTTACCGATATGGACAAGGCCTTGCTGCAATCCGGATATGTACTGGATGCAGGCCTGCAGTCCGAATATGAAAAGTATATCACAGAACAACGGCAACAACACCCAAGGCCTCCGGGGCTTTTCAGCACCGCACCACGCATACCGGAGCTGGACCTCGACCCGGAAACGGTAGGTCGCCTGGCAAAATACATGGACATTGCGGTAATCACCTTAGGCCGTAACGCAGGTGAAGGCGATGACAGAAAAATCACCGGCGACTTTGAACTGAACAAAGATGAGCAGGACCTGATAAAGCGTGTCAGCGATGCGTTTCATCAGGCAGGCAAAAAGATAGTGGTAGTATTAAACATTGGCGGCGTTATTGAAACCGCCAGCTGGCGCGACGCTGCAGATGCTATTCTGCTGGCATGGCAGCCGGGACAGGAAGCAGGCAGCAGTGTTGCTGATATCATCAGCGGAAATATCAATCCTTCCGGCAGACTTGCAGCCACTTTCCCGATGGCTTATACGGATGTTCCTTCCGCGCCCAACTTTCCCGGAAAGGAACTTCCAGGCGCGCAGGCCACACCCGGCAATCCTTTGATGGGCAAACCTTCTGAAGTAAAATACGAGGAAGACATCTACATAGGATACCGGCATTATGCCACGCATCATATTCCGGTGTCTTATTCCTTTGGGCATGGACTATCGTACACCACTTTCGCCTATGGAAAGCCTGCCTTGAGCAGTCCGGTTTTCACAGCGCCATTGCGTGTAACCGTCACCGTTACCAACAGCGGAAAAAAGGCAGGAAAGGAAGTCGTGCAATTATACCTGCAATCACCGGCCATTAAAGAAGGCAGGCCTACGCAGGAGTTGAAAGGATTTGTAAAAACGCGTATCCTTCAACCTGGCGAAAAAGAAACGGTAACATTTACACTGAATGCCGCCGACCTGGCGTATTATAGTGAAGAGAAAAAGAGTTGGGTAGTAGCGCCGGGAGCGTATAAAGTGTTATTAGGTGGGTCTTCTGCGGATATTAAGCAAACAGTTAGTTTTAAATACGGGAAATAGCAGCGATTCCCTTTTCAATTTCAAAGGATGCCTTCGGCATCCTTTGAAATTGAAAAGGGAGCTTTTCTCTGCCTTCGGCAGAGAAAAGCTCCCTTAAACCCTAAAGTGTTAATGCGGCAATTTCTCCCTAAATCTGCCATACACCCAGGTACCAGCTACGGCACTCAATAATGTAACAGCGATAACAGTGACACCCCCGCCAGCCTGCGCCAGCAGCGGGCCCGGACATGCACCGGTTAATGCCCATCCCAATCCGAATATCAATCCACCATATATCTGGCCTTTATTAAACTTCTTATCAGGGATATTTACTTTTTCACCTGATATTGTTCGGATGCCGAACTTTTTAATAATTAAGATAGAAATCATTCCTACTATCACAGCACTTCCAATGATGCCATAGAGGTGAAAAGATTGTAACCTGAACATCTCCTGGATACGAAACCAGCTCACGAGTTCAGCTTTTACCAATATTATTCCGAAGGCAGTTCCTGCCAGTAAATATTTCAACATAGTTTTTGTTTAGAGCGATAAGATGGTAGGCAGTATCAGATTTGCCATGATAAATCCACCGGCCATGAAGCAACAGGTAGCTACGAGTGAAGGCCATTGCAGGCTGGACAATCCCATGATGGAATGACCACTGGTACATCCGCCGGCATAGCGGGTTCCAAAACCTACCAGGAAGCCGCCACCGACCATCATGATGAGGCCGCGGACACTGAGCAGGGACGGCCAGGAGAACAGGTCGGGGGGTACCAATGAAGAATAGTCATGGATGCCATAACCTGCCAGTTCCTTTACCAGGTTGGGATGTACGGTTACGGCCGTACTTTCGCGCAGAAAAGTCATGGCGATAAATCCACCCAGTAATATTCCCAAAGCAAAAAACAAATTCCATTTTTCCTTTTTCCAGTCGTAGCTGAAGAACGGTATTTTAGCCGGCATACAGGCGGCACATACATGTCGCAGTGACGAGGAAATTCCAAAAGATTTGTTACCTAAAAGCAGCAGCACAGGTACTGTAAGTCCTATCAGCGGCCCAGCCACATACCATGGCCAGGGCTGACGAATCAACGAAATGATTTGTTCCATTATTATTGTTTAAATACTCTCGATTGGCAAACGAAGTCCGTTACGGGTACGTTGGTTTTATTAATTGCATTGAATCCTCCGGCCACTTCGCTGAAGTTGCGGTATCCGTGCATTTGCAGGATGCTGGCTGCTATCATGCTCCGATAGCCACCGGCACAGTGAATATAAAAATGTTTGTTGTGATCAAGATCTTTCAGCCAGTGGCTGATATCACCTAATGGCTTGTTATATGCATCGCTGACATGTTCCGCATTATACTCCGACTCTTTTCGTACGTCTATGACCGTAGTATCGTCTTTTAATTCAGCGGCAAACTGTTCTGCAGGAATCCGGTTGATGATATCAATGGATTTACCGGCATTTTTCCAGGCTTCAAAGCTGCCATTCAGATAGCCGATAACGTTATCAAATCCAACACGGCTCAGGCGTTCGATGACTTCCGTTTCTGTACCCGGATTGCTTACCAGCAGTATCGGTTGGGAAACATCGCCTATCAGGGCGCCCACCCATGGCGCAAAGTCGCCACGGAGGCCGATATTCACGGAACGAGGTACAAATCCCTGTGCAAAGTCGCCATTATCACGTGTATCCAGGATCATCGCACGCGTATCATTGGCGGCCTGTTCAAAGTCGGCGGGAGACAATGCCATGAGGCCTTTTTTCAATACTTCGTCCATGCTTTTGTACCCTTGTTTGTTCATGAGTACATTGGCAGGAAAATATTCCGGTGGCGGTAGCAGCCCGTCTGTTACCGCTTTTATGAAGTGCGCCTTGTCCGGCTGGTTCAATGCATAGTTGATCTCTTTCTGATGCCCCAGTGTATCCACTGTTTCTTTCATCATATTCTTACCGCAGGCGGACCCTGCACCGTGAGCAGGATATACGATAATATCATCTGCCAGCGGCATAATCTTCTTTGTAAGACTATCATACAGCATCCCTGCCAGGTCTTCTTTGGTAATCCCGTCCATTTTCTGGGCAAGATCAGGGCGTCCTACGTCTCCGAGGAAGAGGGTATCACCACTGAATATCGCGTGGTCTTTGCCTTCTTCATCTTTCAGGAGATAGGTAACACTTTCCAGGGTATGCCCTGGCGTATGTAATACTTTTATGGTAACGTCGCCAATTTTAAATTCCTGGCCATCGGTAGCGATGATGGCTTCAAATGCCGGGTCAGCGCCGGGGCCATATATGATAGGCGCACCTGTTTCCTTTTGCAGGTCGAGGTGACCGGAAACGAAATCGGCATGGAAGTGTGTTTCGAAGATATATTTGATCTTAACACCGTCTTTTTCAGCTCTGCGGAGGTAAGGCGTAGTATCTCTCAATGGATCTATGATCGCTGCCTCGCCGGCAGAACTGATATAATAGGCACCCTGGGCCAAACAACCTGTGTAAATCTGTTCAATGTGCATAGTATATCGTTTTTGATATACCAAAGGTCCTATATTATATTTTTTTCTACGGTGACTTTTGTTACATAAGGATATTGTCTACTATAAAAGTTCTAATTTATTACGTCCCAGCTTAACCACCTTGTTCTCTTCCAGCTGTTTCAGGAGCCTGGAAACTACCGCTCTGGCTGTTCCCAGCTCGTTAGCCAGCTGTTCATGTGTCACCTGTAATTTGTTACTGCCGGTGAGCGCCGCTTTCTTTTGCAGGAGCTGTAACAACCGCTCATCTGTTTTTCGGAAAGCTACTGCATTCACGACTTCCAGCAATTCTTCGAACCTCTTATGGTATAATCTAAATATATAATCTAACCATTCCGGGTATTCTTTGATGAATACGCCTACTTTATCTATCGGCAGAAAGTATATCTCTGCATCTTCTTCTACCACGGCTTTCACCTTGCTTTCTTCCTGATGCAGGCCGCCCAGGAAAGACATGATGCAGCTTTCGCCGGCACGGATGTAATATAACAGGATTTCCCGCCCATCATCATCGGTACGCATCACACGCATACTGCCACTGACAACGATCGGAATTGCCCTGATATTTGATTGCTCGTTGAGGATTACATCACCTTCCTTAAAAGTCTTGACATCACTGTATTCATGCAGTTTTTCCCGTAATTCGGGGCTGGACTGGAAAGCGGTAATACTATTCAATACATCCATACTGCAAATATACGAAAAGCCCGCCGGACGAAACGGCGGGCTTTATATCATCATCTACTCGTTATGAAATATTTGAATCCTTATCTATTAGTCAATTATTAATGTGTTCATGGAATGCGGCTGGCTTACGGTCGTTGCTGCTTTTCCGGCGATCCAGAGCGCATAGGAAATTTCCTTATCGCTCGTATTCAGTACTTCTACCACCACTTTACCATCTGCATTGCGGAAGGCAGTAGTCTGTAGCTGTGAACGGCTGCTGGAAGCCACTACACGCTTAGCACCCGGGCGGATGAACTTGGAGAAATGCCCCAGATAGTAGTAAGCATTGGTGTAAATCAGCTCACCCGTTTTCAGGTTGGCATGTACCGGTGCAAAACAGAAGTTGCCCACATGGTTTGGACCACCGTTTTCATCCAGGAGTACGTTCCAGTCTGTCCAGGCCACAGTACCGCTGTTAAAGTCGTTGACGAGGCTATAGCCATAGCGTTCACCGATAGCCCAGTCATTTAAGCGGTTGTAGTCGAATTTCTCGATGCAGCCTTCTGTAAATACCAGTGGCTTATCAGGGAATGCCTGTGCTACCAGCTTTTCGTTCTGGAACTGCTGATCGCTGCCGGTCCAGGTTTCGTACCAGTGGTAACCGATACCCCAGATATATTTTGCCGCGTCTTTATCATGCAGTAAAGTGCTGGCACGTTGATACAGCAGATCGCGGTTGTGGTCCCAGGCGATCAGTTTTTTGCCCGCCAGGCCAGCCTTCTGTAAGGTTGGGCCTAAATTTTTCTTAATAAAGTCTCTCTCCTGCTCAGCAGTAAAGATGCAGGACTCCCATTTCTGTGTTGCCATCGGTTCATTCTGAACAGACAGTCCCCACACAGGAATACCCATTGACTCATAAGTGTTGATGAACTTCACATAGTGATTAGCCCATGATTGATAGAAGCGCGGAAGGAGATGACCACCTTTTAATACGTTGTTATTGTCTTTCATCCATGCTGGTGGACTCCACGGGCTCACGAACAGTGGCAGTTTACCACCGGCAGCCTGTGTAGCGGCTTTAATGAAAGGGATCTTATATTGCAGGTCATGTTTTACGTTGAAAGTTTTCAGCGTAGAGTCATTCTCTTCAACATATGCATAGGTATCGCTGGAGAAGTCGCAGCTCGCGATATTGGTGCGTGCAAACGTATATCCGATACCGTTATTTACATTATAGTAAGCTTTCAGGAGTTCTTCCTGTTTTGCTTTAGGCAGTTTGGCAAAGGTTTCAGCCGAGGCATCTGTAAGCGCACCACCGATACCGATGAAAGTCTGGAAGGTAACGGTAGGGTCTACGAATACGCAGGGCTGTGTTTCCAGCGGCTGACCCATTTCTTTGAAGTCGAGGGTAGCTGTTTGTGCCAGTCTTAATTGCGTATTTTCAGCAGTAGTATATACTGTAACTTTTTTTTGCTGACTAAATCCATTGGCCATGAATGCCATCAGGAAAGTGCCCGCCAGAAAGATTTTCTTCATTTGCTAATAGTTATTTTATTACCAGACATATGTACCTACAGCATGGCTGTTTAACTGAACACCTGCCAGCTTCCCGTTTTCACGGATCTGGAATTGTGCAGGCTGGTCATTATTATTTACAACGATCAGGACTTTTTTTCCGGACGGTGTTTTGAATGCTACGTTGTCGAGGTGTTCCGGCAGGTTGGATGCGATTCTTACAGATCCTGGTGCTACAAATTTAGAAGCATGTCCGATCACATAGTAAGAAGAGTTGCGGGTGATGTTGGCACCATCGATGGTAACGCCCCCCAGGCACTGACCACAGCCACCTCTGTCGGTATGCGGTGTCATCTCAGGATTGGAAGTCAGGTTCCACTGCAGTACGTTACGGCTCCAGTTTCTGGTGGCGCCGATCGTCAGGCGGGTGATATTTCCTGTCAGTTCACGGTCGAAGCGGCCTTTGGAATCAGACCACTGTTCTGTGAAGTATAAATTCTTCTTTGGATAGGCATCATGTACGGTAGACATCGCGTCAATCTTACCACCATACAGGTGAAATGCAGATCCATCTACATAAGGATAAGCGTCTTTGTCTGCCAGGACAGTCATCGGATAATCCGGCTTATCACAGTTATGATCGTAGAGAATAATTTTCGTTTTGAGATTTGCCTTTTTGAAAGTTGGTCCCAGTGCAGACTTCACGAAATCGCGCTGTTCTTCCGCGTGCATCACCATACTAGGGTTGTTGCCGCCATGCAGGGGCTCATTCTGAATAGTGATTGCATCGATGTTGATGCCGGCAGCTTTCATCGCCTGTATATATTTCACGAAATAGTTGGCGTAGGCCTGGTAATATTCCGGTTTCAGGCTGCCACCAACGGAGTTCTGATTAGACTTCATCCACACGGGAGCTGTCCATGGAGAACCCAGTATTTTAATTTTCGGATTGAGTGCCAATATCTTTTTCAGTACAGGAAGAAGATCTGTTTTTTCTTTCTCAATAGTAAAATGTTGCAGGTTAACATCTGTTTCTCCTGCGGGTACATCGTCATAGGTAAATACAGAAGAACTCAGGTCAGAAGCACCGATGCTGATACGCAGGTAGCTGATGCCGATGCCGTTACCGTTGGTCAGGAAGAGTTCTTTTAATAGGGCATCCTGTGCGGCTGCGGGCATTTTATTGATATGTTCCGCGCTTCCGCCGGTGAGGGTAAAGCCGAATCCATCAATAGACTGATAGGTAGTTCTGGCATCTACATCGATAACAGGATTTCCGTTATCTGTGGTATTAAAAGACACCGCATCCTGTTTTTGCAGTAATGCAGATTTGTCCGGATTGCTGATCCATGCTTCCACATTGGATTTCGCAGTTTTGTTATTTTTATTCTGGGCAAAGGAAGCTGTTCCCGCCAGTAATAACGTTAAAGTATATATGAAGATATTTCTGTTTGCCTTCATTAAAACGTGGTTTAAGGTTTATCGATCATTTTATACACTCTCACATAATCGACCAGCATATTTGCAGGGAAGATATTTTCATCTACGCCTTCTTTTCCGCCCCAGTCGCCACCTACGGCGACATTAAGCAGCATATGAAATCTTTTATCAAAAGGCCATACCAGGTATCCCTGTCCTTCATTTTTCATTTCGAACACGAATTGGTCATCGATGTACCCACGTAATGTGGCGGGAGTCCAGTCTAGCCTGTAGGTATGGAAAGCAGTATAAATGCTGTCAACCTTTTTAATACTTGTTTTCTGCGTATTTATTTTAAAGTAGTACGCTTTGGTATGTGCGGTGATATGTACCTGTCCGGGGTCGTAGCCCACGTGTTCCATGATATCGATTTCGCCTGATTCCGGCCATCCGCCGTAAGCCCAGTCTGTGGGCAGCATCCAGATAGCGGGCCATGTACCTTTTCCCTGGGGGAGTTTGGCCCTTATTTCAAAACGGCCATAGAGGAAGTCGCCTTTACCTTTGCTGACCAGTCTTGCAGAAGTATAGTGCATCCCTTCTTTCTCTTCTTTTTTAGCAGAGATAGTGAGTACACCATTGGCAACATATGCGTTACCGTTATTCGTATAATATTGTAGTTCGTGATTTCCCCAGCCGCGGCCGCCTATGTCATAGCCCCATTTTGAAGAATCAGGCATGCCGGTATAGTTAAATTCGTCCGACCAAACGGGCGTTTTTTCAAAAGACCAGCCTTTATCTTCGGGGATGGGGAGTTTTTTAGGAGCAGTAGTATCGCTGTTGGCGAGGCATAACTGCGCAGCCAGTACGAGAGACAGGCTAAAGCTGGCAACCATTTTCATCACTACAAGATTTAGGTAAGGAGAAGGAATTACAGGCTTTCGCCTGTAATTCCTTTTAAAGATATAGGAAGATGGGGACATTATTTAGTACCACCATATTCTTTATTCTGGAGAATTTTAGTGTTTTCCAGTTCCTGTAACGGAATAGGAAGGATTTCATTTTTACCGGCTTTGAAACCTCTGCTGGCGAGAACGGTAGCAGCCTGGCCAGTTCTGATCAGGTCAAACCAACGATGGCCTTCACCTGCCAGTTCCAGTCTTCTTTCATTCAGGATATTATCGATAGTAGCTGGCAGCGGGTTCAGTTTTACACGACCGCGAACTGCATTCAGCAGGGTGTATGCACGGCTGCCGGCAGCGCCGCTTTGTCCACCTCTTACCAGCGCTTCTGCTTCCATCAGGTAAGCATCTGCCAGACGGATTTCATACAGGTCCTGACCGAAGTTCAGTTCTGTATTACCGGTACCGGTAGTTTTATCTGAATTTTTAGGAGCAAATTTTGCCAGGAAGTATCCTGTATTCATATAACCTTCAGCGTAAACAGCAAGTTTATTTTTCTTCAGACTATCCACATCAAGGATGGTAGCGCTAAAGCGAGGATCGTAATGCAATGCATCGTAGAGTGACTGTGTTACAGGTAAGAAACTCCAGCCTGAGTAATAGTCTGGTCCCCCATTTTGTGCAGAGTACCCGCGAGGTCCGACCATTACGTTCAACACATTTCCTTCTGTACAGGAAGTACAATCCCAGGTACCACCGCTAAGCGTAGAAAAGTCTATTTCAAAAATAGATTCTGAGTTGAATTTATTTTTAAAGACCCACAGATCAGCGAAATTAGGCAGTAATTGATATCCATATTTGCTGGCACCAGGTGTTGCACCATTTACCTGTTGGAATTCAGCAGCAGATTCGGTGTATTTCTGTTCCCACAGATATACTTTACCAAGTAAAGCGTGTGCAATACCCTGGTTCATACGCCCTGCTTCTGCACCTGAAACTACATCTGGCAAGTTGGTTTCAGCGATGGCATCCTTCAGGTCTTGTTCGATTTGCTTCCATACATCCGCAGGGTCTGCCTGAACAACATTATAGAATTCACTGGTTTCCAGTGGCTTCAGGATAAGCGGAATATTTTTGAACAGACGGATCAGATCAAAATAGAAATAGGCACGCATCACTTTACATTCTGCGATGTATCTCTTTTTCACATTATCGTCCATTGTTGCTTTTGGAATTTTGGTCAGCAACAGGTTAGCACGGAAAATGCCCGCATAACCTTTCTGCCATAATTCGGCTGATGGGCCCGTTGCAGGATCAACGGTATAGTTAGACATTACCTGGAATGCAGACACGTCCGTGGAGCTACCGCCTCCTGCGTAATGGTCATCAGATGCAGCATCCGCCATACCCGTTTTAGTGATATAGGCGTTGCCCTGCCAACCTAATACATCGTATACAGCTACGAGTCCGTTGAAGACTTCTGTCTGGTTACGATAGTAGTTATTTTCATTTGGTGTTCCTTTCGGATCAACAGTCAGAAAACTTTTGCTGCATGCTGCCAGCATAATGAATCCACCGGCAGCAGCTATGATATATTTAAAGAAATTCCTTTTCATTTCGTTCTGTTTTTTTAATTATCAGAAAGTAACATTCAAACCAGCCATGAAGGAGCGGGCCTGTGGATAGATACCACGGTCAATGCTCGATACAGTTCCACCGATCTCAGGATCGAATCCAGTGTATTTAGTAATGGTGAACAGGTTCTCACCAGTCACATAAACGCGTATACGCTGAGCGCCGATACGTTTCACCACGCCGTTTGACAGGGTGTAACCGATCTGTAATACTTTCAGACGTACGTAGTCTCCTTTTTCCAGGTAGAAGTCAGAAGGATTAGAGTAGTTACGGTTAGGATCATCCAGGGTCATACGAGGGTAATCATTGGAAGTTCCTTCACCTGTCCAGCGGCCGAGGGCTTTAGTCTGCCAGTTAGCTTCTTTGATATCCAGACGACGAAGACCCTGGAAGATTTTGTTGCCACCTGCGCCCTGTGCAAATACGCTCAGGTCGAAGTTTTTATAGGTAGCAGATAGATTCAGACCATATGTCCAGGTAGGCATTGGGTTACCCAGGATCTGACGGTCAGCTTCTGTGATCTGTCCATCACCATTGGTATCTACCCAACGGAAGTCACCTGGTTTAGCATTAGGTTGGATTTTATTTCCTTTTGCATCTTTATAGTTATCCACATCCGCTTGTGTCTGGAATATACCATTGGTTTTGAAACCATAGAATGCATTGAGTGGATTACCAACGATGGTACGTGTGATAGGGTAAGTAGAGCTCTGGAATGTTTGCTGGTTGGTAGTAATATATTGAATACCCTGCCCGAGGTAGAGCACTTTATTTTTCACATAAGATGCATTACCGTTTACATTCAACTGCACCGGTCCAACTTTACCATGGTAGCCCAGTTCCAGGTCGATACCGCGGTTTTGGTTATCAGCCACGTTAGCAGGAGGGTTACCATAAGCACCAGTGTAAGTAGGGATACGTGGGTACATCAGGATACCTACTGTTTTTTTGTTAAACCAGTCAAAGGTAAAATTGAAATGTTGCAGGAAGGCCATGTCAAATCCAATATTTGCCTGACGGGTTTCTTCCCAGTGGAGATCTTTATTGGCAGGAGCATTAGGGCTGTTACCAATCAGGATAGCTCCACCTGTTCCTAAAGTATAGTTCCTACCATCACCGATAGTTGGATTGAAACCATTATCAACGATATTATCATTACCTACAGTACCGTAACCACCACGGATCTTCAGGAAGTCAACCACTTTATTTTCAGGCCAGAAGTTTTCTTTTGTTGGTACCCAGCCACCAGATACGGATGGGAACACACCATATTGATGCGCAGGGCCGAATCTGCTGGAACCATCACGACGAAGAATACCAGTGAACATATATTTTTCACCATAGTTATAATTCAGACGTGCAAATAATGAGGACACATGATGTTCCTGACCATCGCTACCACTACCAGCGCGACTGGTTTGAGGTATTTTATAGTTTTGAGAAGCTTCTTTAAAAGATGTGGCAGCAATACCAGTATAAGCAACGTTCGTATTTACGGTATGGTTATCCATATAAGCGCCCTGACCTAATAATACACTGAAATCGTGTTTATTAATAGTTTTGGTATAGCTTAATGTATTTTCCAGGTTGTAGGCGTAGCTATTATTCTGGTCTCTGGTAAATATAGTTTGGTCTCTACCTGTAGAAGAGTTAAGGTAATAAATCGGGGTAAAGTTGTCGTATCCCCAGAATGCCAGTTTACCACCAAAGTTGGATCTAAATTTCAGTCCTTTGATGATTTCTGCTTCCAGATAAGCATTACCTACCAGGTTATGTGACCAGTTGAAATTACCCAATCTGGTTTGAATATAAGCCAGCGGGTTGGTTATTTCTTGAACTACGGTGCTAGAAATACCATAAGGATTTCCATTTGCATCTCTTACAACAGGTTTAGTGCTATAAGGAGCTGCGCCCGCAATAGCAGGATCAGTAACGATAACCGGAGTGATTGGGTCCAGGTTGATAGCAGAGCTCAGCGGTCCGCCAAACTCAGAGTTAGTATTACCCAGGCCTGCGTTTTTCTCATAAGCATAACCCAGGTTCTGACCGAAAGTTAACCATTTAGCAATTTTATGAGTAGAGTTCAGACGGTAAGCAGCACGTTGATAATTAGAAATATCAGAAGCTACGATACCTTCCTGCTTCATATAACCAAAGGAAGTGTAGAAAGTAGAACGATCATTACCACCACTCAGGCTGATCTCATGACTCTGACGCATAGCGGAGTTGTTGAAGATCTGGTCCTGCCAGTCGGTACCTTTGCCTAATGAAGAAGGATTAGCGTATTTAATTGGCTGGCCATCATTTACTTTAGCTTCGTTGATGAGGGTAGCGTACTGAGTAGCGTCCAGCATTTTCAGTTTCTTAGCAGGAGCAGAAGTACCTACGTAACCGTTATAGCTCACTCTCAGTTTACCTTCTTTACCTTTTTTGGTAGTTACAAGGATAACACCGTTGGCAGCACGTGTACCGTAGATAGCAGCTGAAGCCGCATCTTTCAGTACTTCCATGCTTTCGATATCGGACTGGTTCAGGTAACTGATACCACCGTTATCTACTACGATACCATCCACTACCCACAGCGGATCGTTATTATTGATACTGGTATTACCACGGATACGTACAGCAGCAGCGGATCCTGGCTGACCAGATGCAGATACTACGGTTACACCGGAAGTACGGCCCTGGAGCACTTGCTCAACGCGGGTTACCGGTGCGTTTTCGAATTCAGCGGATTTGATGGAGGAGATAGAACCTGTTACTACACTTTTCTTCTGTACACCATAACCTACTACTACTGTTTCGGTCAGGGAGGTGGCAGAAAGTGCCAGTTTAACAGTCATCGGGCTTGTTGACGCCTGCAATATCTGCTGAGTATAACCGATAAAAGAAAAAGCCAGTTGGGATTTAGGGCCGGGAACTTTGAGGGAAAATTTCCCGGTAACATCGGTAGCAGCACCGATATTGGTCCCTTGTACGCGAACGGTAGCACCGAGGATGGGCTCACCTTTCTCGTCCAGTATTCTACCGGTAACGGTGATAGAGGAGTCGGCAGCAGCCGCAGTCACAACATTTTCCTTAACGAGCGTAATGCGGGAGCCTTCCATTTTATAGGTCAGTGGCTGCCCCGCGAGTGCTTTATCCAGCGCGGTTTCAACAGAAACATTTTTTACGGAGATAGTAACTGGATAAGTTGCCGACAGTTGGGTTTCATCATAAACCACAGAGATTCCTGCCTGGCGGGCTACCTCTTTCAGTACTTTTTTCAGAGGAGCACCCTTTTCGGAGAGTGTGATCTGCTGCGACAATCCTTTTGCGCTGATATGTAAGCACGCTGCAAGCAGCAAAAAGGCAGTCAATTTCATAACGCAGAACGTTTTTGTAGATACAAATTTCCGGGCACCGGAAACTATACCACTAAAGTTAAATTGCATACTTTTGTAGTGTTTGGGAATTGACGAATAAGATTCGATAAGGGATTCTGTTCAGTTTAGCTGCCCAAATGCTGCCGGGAGTGTTGCGAGCACTTCCGGTTTTTTTTTGGACACCTGAAACTGTTAGCTAGTTTCGGTTGTCATGTTTTTTCTCTAATGTTTGTTTTCAGTTTTACTTAAAAATGAACGTGGTACAGCCGACGTGGAATAACGGCTTTAATTATACGCTGTCCTTTCGATTTTCTCTGATTGTTGTTTTAGTTAATATTTTATTTAGCTGCTGCAGTTACGGTTAATGTTCTTCCATGTATTTTGAAATCAGCCCCCGCACTCTTTAGCATAGGTAATATTTCTGATAGTGGCAGATTACGGCTGATACGACCTCCTAATCTACAGGTACTATTAGTGAAATTATCTTCTATATCCAGATCATACCATCTTCCCAGTTGCCTGAGTATCACGGACAATCCTGTATTTTCAAATTCAAAGAAGCCGGTTTTCCAGGCTATAACGCCCTGTACATCCGCATCTTGTACAGTAGCAACTCCGGTCGTGTGATCGAGAGCAACCTGCTGCCCCGGCTTCAGGTATTTTTCTGTATTCCCTACTTTTACTTTCACTGATCCGCTTACCAAAGTGGTACGCTGCTCTTTCTCATCGGGATACGACATAATATCAAAACCGGTTCCCAGCACCAGGATAGACGTTTTGTCTGCCTGTACTATAAATGGCTTGTCACTATTCTGTGCTACCTCAAAAAAGGCCTGCCCCTGTATCTCTACTGTGCGGGTTGCCCCTGTAAATGCAGTAGGATAGCGCAAGCTGGAAGCCGAATTAAGCCAGACTGTTGATCCATCAGGTAATACAATCTTGAATTGTCCCCCTCTTGGCACAGCAAGCATATTATAAGTTACAGCCTGTGTAGTATTGCCAGCTGATTCATATAACAGCTGACCATTTTTTTGCTTTACCTGTGTCCCACCCTGCACAATTACCTGGTTTCCTGCGCTATCTAAAGTTACTTTTGATCCATCTGCCAGTGTCAGGATAGCCTTGTCTGTTCCCGGCCTTGCATCCTGCACCTTCATCGCAACGGCCTCCACTTTCGGTGCCGTATGCGGCTGACGCCTCACCCATAACCCCGTTGCCACTATCGCCGCCGCCATCGCTGCTGCCGCTGCTATCCACTTCCTGCCATGCAACTGGTATACCGGTGTTTTCTTCTTTTTACTGATCTCCTGCAATAACCTCATCTCTATCCTGCTGCTCATCGCCTCCGGCACAGATACGGGCTCCGACATCGCACGCTCAAATTCATACCGCATCATATCCAAACCCAAACGACGCGATTCAGAAGAATCGAGCCATTCCAGTAACTCCTGCGCTTCTTCAGGAGTGCACGTACCTTCCAGGTACCTGGCCATTAATTGCTGGTAATAATCTGCTGGGTGATGCATAAATGTGTTTATAACGTGGATAACGCGGATATTTTCGCTTTATCAGTTTTCCTGTTCTATTCTCTCCGGAGGTTATTTTCACAACCTCTCTGTTAGCTATATCCGAAAATGAAGGGCGAGGGTACCCCCAAACAAAAAAAAATTTAAATTTTTTTTAACAGAGGAGAAAAGCGAGTAAACAGGAGGCCACCAGAATGTCGCCATGCCTGTAAATATAATCCTGTATAAATCGCATACTCGATACCATATGCTTCTTGACTGCACTCCTTGAAATGCCCAGTATGGCCGCCGCTTCATCATAGGTCTTCCCTTCCTGACGGCATAAACGAAAAACATTTTTCCGCTGCTCTGTCAGCCCTTCCAGCGCCTCCCGGAATAAACGTTCATACTCCTTAGATTGTACATCCACTTCATTGGCCGACTCGCGCTCCTGCAACTGCATAAAGAGTTGCGCCCTGAGCTCATGGTCGTCAGCTAATTTGTGAATCGTCTTTAATACATGATTTCTGGCTATCCTGTACAGATAACCACCGAATGTTAGTTGAGGGTTAATGCGTTCCCGTATTTCCCATACCTTTAAAAACACGTCATGCACCAGGTCTTCCGCCAGGGAAGGAACCTTGCAAAAACGTAGCAGATAAACATACAGACCAGGGTGATAGTGCCGATAAATAGCTGAAAAGGCAGATTCATCTCCATCACGCATTCTGGTTAACACTTCCTCTTCGGATGGCATTCGCTCCATAATAAAAATGAAATAGATTCTAAAGGCCGCCTGTAAATTATAAAAAAGAGTTAAAAATACAAGATATTTTCGCAATCGTTTGCGGATAACAGGGACGCGGTTTTTAAACGTATATTTTACACCTTCGCCGATACTTCCTCCGTAAACACCAACGCCCTCCGCTCAGACCAATAATAATCAACGCCAAAATTCACAAAACCTACATGTCCTCCCTTCTCCGGAACTTCCATATGAAAATAAGGATGATGCTCCGCAATTTCATACGGATAACACTCTTTACTTAAAAAAGGATCGTCCGCCGCATTTATCAATAATGTCGGAATACTCACCTTGTCCAGGTACCTTACCGAACTGGAAACATACCAATATTGCAAGGCATCTTTAAAACCATGAATCGGTGCCGTATACCTGTCATCAAACTCCCGGAAACTCCTGATCTTATCATATCCGCTCATATCCAGCTCCCTGGGAAACCGTGCCTGCTTCTGCGACAGCTTATCTCCCAGATTCCTGATAAACCGCGACATATATACCCGGTTATGCGATTTTGCCAGCTCTACTGAACTGCTGGTCAGATCACAGGGCACAGATATAGCCACCGCTGACTTTATCAGGGGGGAGATCGTTTCCCCGCGCTCTCCTACATACTTCAACGTCACATTGCCCCCCAATGAAAAACCTACCAGGTGAATATGCCTGTACCTTCCCAGGGAAGATACATAACTAATTACCTGGTCCAGATCACCGGTATCGCCACTATGGTAAAACCTTAAATTCCGGTTAGGCTCTCCACTGCAGCCCCTGAAGTTCATGGATACCGTGTCATACCCGGCACCATTGAAGATATGTACCATCCCCAACACATAATGGCGACTGGCACTACCTTCCAGACCATGCAAAATGATCACGATACGGTCGTTACCCTTCTCACTGAAGTCCAGGTCCAGGAAATCCCCGTCTGAAGTGTTGATACGCTCCCGCCTGTATGCCGGCAACGCCACCTTCCTGAACAAGGTAGGAAATACCGTCAGCAGGTGACGATTACGCAATAACAACGGCGCCTTATATTCTGATGAGTGTACTAGTGGCATAATCCTTACAAAATTAGGCACTTTAACACAAAAGATGAACCACACTATTGTGCTACCTTTAACATTATGAAATTACCGGTACTTGGTATAGAAAAAATATTTGATCTGCCCTACAAACAGGAAGACTTTAAAATCCTCTATCATGCGCCCATCAATGAGCCGGTCATTGCGCACGCACATAAGCACGACTTTTACATGCTACTGCTAATCGAGCGCGGCAGTGGCTCTCATACAATAGATTTTATTGAATACCCTGTTGAAAAAAATACCATTTTTTTTCTTGCACCCGCACAGGCTCATCAGTGGAATATTTCCCCGGATGCCCGCGGCTACCAGGTAATGTTTTCGCCCGCTTTCCTTGCCCAGAAAGGCCCGTTATGGCCCTTCTTCACCCCATCCGCCCTTCCCCTGCTCCAACTTCGCCAGGAAGAATACCAGCTGATCAGTGAAGAATTTACTAAAATGACCACTGAGGCCGCCAATAAGGAGCCCTTCGCCAGCCAGGTGCTGTACCATCGCCTACAGACCATCCTGCTGCTGCTCCAACGCTGGTACAATGTAGCCCACCCGGAAATATCTGCCAGTACCGAACATCATATCATCAATAAATTCCTGCACCTGCTCGAAGAACATTATTTCCAGCACAGCACCGTGCAATTCTATGCCGATAAATTACTCATCTCTCCCAGCTATCTCAACCAGGTATGCAGCAGAGAATCCGGCCGTACCGCCGGCGAATACATCCGGGAGCGCATCCTTCTTGAAGCCAAAAGACTGCTCACCCTCACCACCATGGACATCCGCGAAATAGCCTATACCCTCGGCTTCAAAGACAGCTCCTACTTCTCCCGCTTCTTCCGCAAATACACCGGCAATACCCCGTTGGAATTCCGCCGCAAGTCATAAAAAGTACCCGCACTGTTATAACCAGTACCATTTTCCACGCGTCCCCCCTGCTAATTTTGCACGTACAAATTAATTAGCATGAAACAAGTGATGAAAACAGGTATGACTATCAATGATACCATTTCCTCCGGAATGGTATCATTGATGGCACTTACCTGCGGATTAGTGGTAGCTAACATCTACTATAATCAGCCACTATTGATACAGATAGCAGAAAGTTTTCAGCTAAGTAACAAACAGGCAGGTGTTATCGCTACCATTACGCAGGTAGGTTATACACTCGGATTATTATTCATCGTACCACTGGGCGACAAAACAGAAAGACGTAAACTCATCCTGATCAAGATCGCGGGTGCTGCTGTATTTATGTTAATGGCCGCAGCCAGCCAAAGTTATGCGATGATGCTGATAGCAAGTTTGCTCATCGGCTTTTTCTCTGCAGTACCACAACTGCTGTTGCCAATGGCGGCAACACTGGCCCCTGACGAATCCAGGGGCAGAATCGTAGGTAAGGTAATGAGCGGATTGCTGATAGGCATCCTGCTGTCCCGCACCCTCAGCGGATTTATCGGCGCTCAGCTGGGATGGAGAGCTGTATTCGTTTTCGGCGGTATCGCCATGATCGTCTTACTGGTAGTATTGAACTACAGGCTGCCGGTAGATCCTCCTTCCTTTACAGGTAGCTACAAGGAACTGATGCAATCACTGCTTACGCTGGTACGCCAGTTTCCCGGCCTCCGCCAGGCGGCGGCCACCGGCTTTCTTATGTTCGGCGCGTTCAGCGTTTTCTGGACAACATTGGTATTCCTGCTGGAAGGAGCCCCATTCTATTTCAAAAGTGATATGGTAGGTATGTTTGGACTGATAGGCGCCTGCGGCGCCCTGGCTGCTCCTATCGCCGGCAAATCCACCGACAGAAAAGGACCACAGTTCACCATTCGCCTTGGTGTAATTGCAGCGGTACTCGCATTCGCTACCATGGGTTATGATGCCACCTCCATAATCGGGCTGATCATCGGTGTCATACTGCTGGATATTGGTATGCAGGTAACGCATATCTCTAATCAGTCTAAAGTATTTGCACTGCTGCCTGAAGCAAGAAGCAGACTTAATACCGTTTATATTTCCAGTTCCTTTGCCGGCGGATCCATTGGCTCACTGGTTGGAACACAAGCCTGGAGCGCCTATGGCTGGACGGGCGTCTGTGTTACCGGTACCATATTTATCCTAACCGCACTGATCATCAACATTAAATCGAAATGATGAAAAAATTAATCATCGGCGCTACTGCCCTGTTTGCCGGCTTTAACGTTTACGCACAAACGAAAGCGGATATTATCATCCGCCATGTCCAGGTGATAGATGTTGCCAGCGGCAAAATAAAGCCTGACCAGGCTATTGTCATAAAAGGAAAAGACATTATTGCTGTAAAGGCAGATAGTAAGCTGTCCGGATACACAGCCACACAGGAATTTGACGGCCACCAGAAATATGCCATGCCCGGCCTCTGGGATATGCACATGCACTTCGGCGGTGGTGATACGCTGGCAGATGAAAACAAAAACTTTTTGAATCTCTATCTCGCCCACGGTATTACTACTATCCGCGACTGTTCTGCAGATATCAGCGACCTTGTCATAAAATGGAGAAACGAAGTTAATAATGGTGTCCTTGATGGCCCTACCATTTTTACCTCCGGCCCTAAACTGGAAGGCTATAAATCTATCTGGCTGAATGATCTTGAAATAGGCACCAGCAAAGAGTTACAGCAGGCGCTGGATTCTTTACAGAAGATCAAAGTAGATTTTGTAAAAGTAACAGACAACACCTTAAAAAATGACCTGTACCTGGAAGCCTTACGTGAAGCGCGTAAAAGAGGATGGCCGGTAAGTGCGCACATCCCCTACTCATTGACCATGGACCAGGTGACAGCCGCCGGACTCAGTGCTGTAGAGCATTTACAGTATGCATGGAAGGCAGGTGTGAAAGATGAAGCGAAACTCTCTGCCATGATCGCCAGCGGCGAACTGAAAGGCAAGGAAATCAACAAATATATCATGGCCAACTTCGATACGGCCACCGCCATGAAAACATATCGTATGATGGCCGCCAGAGGTACTGCTATAACGCCAACGATTACACTGCCGCATCTACTAGCCTATCTCGACGTAGATAATCATCAACAGGATAGCTACCTGCAGTATATCGGGTCCGGACTGCAAGGCACCTACGACTGGCGCGTAAAACGCACCATGCAGGACGACAGCGCCGCCATCTCATGGAGAAAAGAAGTATATAACAAATCTACCGCCATACTGCCGCTGCTGCAGCGTGCCGGCGTAAAAATCATGGCAGGCACCGATGCAGGTTACCTTAACTCCTACGACTATCCGGGAATTGGTTTGCACCAGGAACTGGCACTGATGGTAGAATTTGGCAAACTCACTGCATTGCAGGTATTGCAGGCATCTGTCATTAACTCACCAGCTTATTTTCATAAAACGAATTACGGCGCACTCGCCTCCGGAAAAATTGCTGACATCGTTTTACTGGATGCCAACCCGTTAGATGATATCACCAATACACAGAAAATAAATGCGGTTGTTTCAAGAGGCAAACTGTTCGACAGAAAGGCCCTGGATGGCTTGCTGGAGCAGGTAAAAGAAAAAGTAGCAAAAGAGATACATTAATACTTCCCGATAAAACGAATGAAGGGCGCCAGCGGCGCCCTTCATTCGTTTTATAAAGAATAAGATTATTTAATACCTGATAACAATCTTCTCCACCTGATACTACCCTCTCCAAAACTAAACCATATCGTCACTGCTTTACCGACAATATGATCTTCCGGTACAAAGCCATAGAAGCGGGAATCCTCCGAATAATGCCGGTTATCCCCCATCATAAAGTAGTAATTCATTTTAAACGTATACGCGGTTGCCGGCACACCATTAATTCGGATGGTGCCATTGGTGGTATCCAGTTTATTTTTTTCGTAGGTAGCTATAACCCGGTAGTAGAGTGGGATATTTTCATGATTAATTACTATGGTAGCACCTTTTTTAGGAATATAAATGGGGCCGAAATAATCCTCGTTCCAATGGTAACTGAAATCCTGTGGAAACAGCCGCGAATCACGATTGCCTTCATTTTGCAGTAAAGGTTCGATCGCATACCTGGTCCCTTTCAGTTTCTTAACTGCAACTGTCGTAAGGTTGATCGTATAAGAGCTGGAATCTGCATTTAATACCCTCCAGTTTTCATCCAGTTGCAAGGCCTTCTTTAAGGAGTCTGGCAGCGACTTACATTCATTGCTATATAATTGGTACCGATGCTGGGAATATGCCGGCAGTGGCTGTTCAACACCATTTATACAGACCATATTCGCGTCAATCTGCAGGGTATCTCCGGGAAGCCCGACGCAACGCTTTACCCAGGTAGCACGTTTATCCACGGGCCTGATATCAGGCGGAGGAAAATTCTCTTTATGCAATTCCTGGTAATAATTAACATCACCACCACTGGGATCTCTAAGCACCGTATCACCAACCGGAAGATTGAATACCACTACATCATTATGTTGGACATTACCAAATCCCGGCAGGCGGTAATAAGGCCATTGTACAGCAGTGCTGTAAGGTTTCAGTGATTTAAAGAAAGGTAAGCTGGCCTGGGTAAAGGGAATGGCTAGCGGGGTATTCGGAATTCGCGGGCCGTAGCTGATTTTACTGACAAAAATATAATCATTGATCAATAATGTTTGCTCCATGGAAGGAGAGGGAATAACAAATGCTTCTACCAAAAAAGTACGGATAAGAGTACCGGCAATAACAGCAAAAATGCAGGCATCTACCCATTCTCTTAATGCTGATTGCTTCTTTTTTTCCTCTTTTCCGGTCTTTTTGCGACCTGAAAAAAACTTCATCCGGGATGTATTTAAGAAGCAATGAATATACAAAACGGGAACGAATAAACACACTGCATTTTCGGCGCAGTGGCGCCACTATGGCCACGCTACAAATCAATTACTTAGCTTCGGTATCATACCGCGGATACCCATATCCACCACTTTTTCACCACGCAATGGTTCCCATAAACCATTGCCATTATCATCTACCCACTCAAAACTATTATTAACAGATAAACTAACGGTAACGACTATATCCGATTGTTCCTTTCCGGTGATCTGTAATTTGCCAGGTGCGAACTGGCCGGTAACCACGCAGGATCCCTGCGGTACAGGCGAGGTGGCAAACAGTGGATTTACGACGGTAGTAGCTCCTGCAGGTGCTTGTCCGGACACCACTTTTCCCGCTCCTCCCTGCAAGGCAGCGGCAGTTTCAAAGGCCCAGTAGCCTTGCTTCCTGTTGCCATTCACCGTCACCTGCTGGTCTTTTACTTTATATTGCTGCAGGTAGGTGTTAAAACCAATAAAGGAGGCTATTGTACCCGTAAAGGTTCCTGAAAAAGGGATATTGCTGATGACCGTATCCACACGGTATTTCACATCATAGTTCTGATAGGCGAGCGATAACCTTAACCATTCATAGGTGCCCGCCTGTACCTGGCTCAATGGTATGGCGAAAAATACTTCCCCCTCTCCCACTGCATGGGATTGGGCGAAATCGATGGCATTCTCACCGCCGGCAGTAGTTTCCGGGGCCTTATATAGTACAGCGCCCTTTCCGAGTAAGGTAGTGGCAGCTGGCGCCAGCTCGAGGTAATGGGAACTCATACTGCGGAATACAGGGTGCTGGGCGGCATTACCGGCAGCTACCGCAACGGGATTACCGGTATTTCCCAGTCGCGCCTGTGTGGAGTCGAAATGGAATTTAAAGATCAGTTGCGGCCCCTGAGGTGCATTGTTGTTACTTTTACTGCAGGCAGTCAGCAGTAGCATACCTAGTGTAATGACAGACAGAAATTTCATTTGCAGGTTTTAGGGAGATAGATTTAATACGTTTGGTTTACGGGAAATATATACGTAAAGTATTATATAATTATTGCAGATAGAGAAATAATATTTTTTTCTGTGGAGATAAAAATCGTTTTACTAATTTGTCTGCTGATTATTATCCACGTTATTTCAATATACTTTAGTATGAACTCAAGAAGATCTTTTCTCCAGCAGGCTGGTCTTATCACTGCCGGATTAATGCTGCCTGGCGGCTTTTCTGCGTTTGCAAAAGATAGCAAACTGCCTAAAAAAATAGGTATTCAGTTGTTTACCATGCGGGAACAGTTAGATAAAAATGCCACTGAGACCTTGACCCGTATCGGCAAAATCGGTTACCAGGAAGTAGAAACCTATTATGGTTATTCTGCCGGCCAGGATGCCGGTAAGTTCTGGGGCTTATCTGTTAAGGAACTGAAGTCATTACTGAAAAGCCTGAACATCACCTCTCCGAGTGGTCACTACGGATTAAACCACTTCCTCACCGAAGGCAACGGGAAAGATGATGAACTGAAAGCCCAGGTAGAATATGCCGTGGAGCTCGGACAACAGTATTTCGTGGTGCCTGCACTTCCTTTCCCGCAATGGGATGAAAAGCCAACGGCAGACCATTACAAGTTTATTTCAGAACAACTCAATAAGGCAGCTGAATACTGCCACAAAGCAGGTCTGAAGGTAGCATACCACAACCACTTCTGGGAGTTCAAACCTTTCGAAGGCAATACCGGTACCGGTTATGAAGTAATGCTCAAAAATACAGACCCGGGAAAAGTATTCTTTGAACTGGACTGCTTCTGGGCAATCAAATCCGGCTTCGATCCGGTAAAACTCTTTGCTCAGGCGCCTGGCCGCTTCTTTGCACTGCATGTGAAAGACGTGGATAAAGCTAAACCTGAACCACTGGTATCTCCTGCCAACGCTGATAAAAAAGCAATGGAACTACTGTCTATGGCTTCTTTCGCTGATGTAGGATCCGGTGCGGTGGATTACAAACGTATTTTAGCCAAAGCGCCTGCTGCCGGCGTTAAACACCTCTATGTAGAGCAGGATAAAATCGTTACAGAGCCTTACCAGAGTATTACCAATAGTTATAACTACGTTAGAAATACATTGCTGGTATAATTACCGTCAATTTTTTAATGCTAAAAGGGAGATGCCGGCGGCATCTCCCTTTTAGCATTATCCTTTACTACACTGATCCTCTGCGTACTTTGCGAGCAAAAAACCAATACCTTTGCGCTAAATAACGCGCAGCACATGGCGATGCATGAAATAGAATCATTAGTAGAACAATCCATCCTCTGCCTGGATAACAGCCAGAACGATAAACTGGATTTAAGAAGCCTCTTTTTCAACCTCTACCAGCTGCAAGACAGCTTCGATACAGGTTTTACACATTTCAGGGTAATGGACATACTGATTAAACATCGCTATGTTTATACCTTCTCTATTACTGAACATCCTGGTTACAGCACCTACCAGTCATATTTCGACACACTCGCTGCCAGCCAGAAATTCAGCTTTATCTTCTCTAATCCGGATAAACCCTGGGATGCTACCACCAACCCGGTTGCCGGATACGCCAACTACGACCATACTACCCAAAAATATATCCTCTACTGTGATGCAGGTTCTCTCTTATGGGCAACCATGGCCAGCACAGGCATCATCAAGGGAAAAGACGCCCTGGCACCCGAGCCAATGGGCTTCTTCCACCTGGCACTTACCGTAGTGGAAGCCGCCGCTGCCGGGCAAAATAAAGACCTGCTGGGAATGTGGTACCTCCTGCTCCCATATATGGTCATGCAGGCAGAACAGGATGGTATTCCTATCCAGATCACCGACCTGAAAGCCATCTTCGACATCGTCATGAAAAATGATGCCCTGCCGAAAGAAGGACTGCCCTACATCGAAGACATCCCGCAAGGCGGAGAACTGGGCGCATTCTGTGAATGGTGGTACGAACCTGCTAAAGAATGGATGCCGTCAGCACCGGAAGAAGAGGAAGAAATCGACCTCGAAGCCATCCCTTTCTCCCAGGAAGTGGAAAAAAGTGCTACCTGGTATTCACAGCAGGTGGTAACCCTTATGGAAAAAGCCACCCACACCATCCAGGAAATGGAAGATAACGGCAATGGTACATCGGAAGCGCAGGAAGCAGTACAGCAACAACTTGCACTGGCGCTGCAATATGCAGACAAAGGCCTGTCCCTCGCTCCCGGCGAACCTAACCTGCTGATGAACAAAGGCTCCATTCTCATGCTCCTTCAGGATTATGAGCCCGCCCTGGAATGCTACAACGAAGCATTGAAACAGGCACCTTCCAATGCCTTTGTACACCTGAACCGCGCCGTACTGTTCTATCATATGGACAGAATGCAGGACGCCAAAGCCTCTTTCGAAAAATTACTGCAGATAGATCCTTCCAACGAATTCGCACAGCAGTGGCTCGAACACCTGCGCGACAGCCGCATCTAAACATACTGCAAACACTATACTCACGGTTATTTCCGCTCCTCAAAAAATGCGGAAATAACCGTTTTTTTTAACTACCTTTTCAGCTACTAAACTAACTTGTGTATGCCACAAGACCACGAAGAAAAACTACCTGAAAGGAACGAATTCCATGAAACGAGACGCGTATTTATTAAGCAGTCCTCTGCTGTAATGGCGCTCGCAATGGCTCCTACCATCGTACTGAAAGCAACTGACAACGACCCTGTTACCAGGGATACTTCCCTGAAAGTTCCTGTGAGTCTGCATATCAATGGTAAACCATACCAGCTGTCACTCGAACCACGCACCACCCTGCTAGACCTTCTCCGTGAACAACTGGCACTGACCGGTACCAAAAAAGGCTGCGACCACGGCCAATGCGGCGCCTGCACCGTACACTCCGATGGTAAAAGGATCAACTCCTGCCTCACCCTCGCTGTTATGCAGGAAGGTAAAAAAATTACTACCATCGAAGGACTCGCGCAGGGAGAAGAACTACATCCCATGCAGCAGGCTTTCATCAAACATGACGGGTTTCAATGCGGTTACTGCACACCCGGACAAATCATGTCTGGCATCGCCTGCATCCGCGAAGGACACGCCAATTCTGAAGAAGAAATCCGCGAATTCATGAGCGGAAATATATGCCGCTGCGGCGCCTACGATAATATCGTCAGCGCTATTCAGGAAGTAAAAGAAGGAGGACACAACATATGAAACCATTTTCCTTCGTAAAAGCAACTAATACCAGATCAGCCATAGACGCTGTTTTGAAAGATAATGCCCGGTTCATCGCCGGCGGCACCAACCTGCTCGACCTGATGAAAAACGGCGTCATGCAACCCGATAAACTGGTGGATATTAATAGTCTGCCCTGGAAAGATATTACTGTCGCCAACGGCACCATGCATATAGGCGCCCTGGCACTTAACAGCACCGTTGCGGCAGACAAACAGGTAAAAGAACTACATCCGCTGCTCTCGCAAGCCCTGCTGGCAGGCGCTTCACAGCAGTTGCGCAACATGGCTACCGTAGGTGGAAATATGATGCAGCGCACCCGTTGCTCCTATTTTTATGATACCGCCATGCCCTGCAACAAACGTAACCCTGGCTCAGGATGCGGCGCCATCGGCGGTTTCAACAGAATGCATGCCATCTTCGGTGCCAGCGATCAATGCATCGCCGTGCATCCAAGCGATATGTGTGTAGCACTCACCGCTCTCGATGCCACCGTGCATATCAGCGGCCCTAAAGGAGAACGCAAGATGCCTTTCGGCGACTTCCACCGCCTGCCAGGCAATACACCGGAAAAAGATAATAACCTGGATAAAGGGGAACTGATCACCGGCGTTGATATCCCCGCCAGTCCGTTTACAAAAAATGTCTATTACCTGAAAGTCCGCGACCGCGCCTCCTATGCCTTTGCACTGGTATCCGTAGCCGCCGCGCTGGTAATAGAAAATAATATCATCAAAGACGCACGCCTGGCCATGGGTGGCGTGGCACATAAACCATGGCGACTCACCGCTGCAGAAAAAGCACTGATCGGTAAAACACCGGAAGAAGCAACTTTTCGTGCAGCCGCCAACGTTGCCATGCAATCCGCCAAAGCATATGAATACAACGCATTCAAATTGCAGATGGCACCTAACAGTATTGTTACAGCACTTTTAAAAGCAGCAGCGGTATGACCAGAGAAAAAAGTATAGGCAAACCAATGGACCGCGTAGATGGTAAACTCAAAGTTACCGGCGCTGCCAGGTATTTCGCAGATAATCATCTACCCGACCTGCTCCACGGATGCCTCGTATGCAGTACCATCACCAGCGGTAAAATTAAAACCATTGATGCCACCGCAGCATTACGCGCTCCAGGTGTCGTAGATGTGGTATCACACCTCAATACACCACCTGCTCCCGGTTATAAACAGGCAGACCCTTCTGCAAAACAGCCACTGCGCATCTTTGCGGATGACCGCATCTACTCCAACGGCCAGCCCGTTGCCATTGTAGTGGCTGACACCATGGAAAGAGCCGTGCACGCAGCCTCGCTGGTACAGGTTACCTACGACCAGGAAACCCACCAGACGGATATGCTGAAAAACCTTTCCGCAGCTTTTCAGAACAGCCGCATGAAAGATTATGTACGTGGAAAGGCAGACGCCTGGAAAGAGGCCCCCGTTAAACTTGAAGCATCATATACCACGCCGGTAGAAGTCCACAACCCAATGGAACTGGCCGGGATCGTAGCCAAATGGGATACGCCCGATCAACTCACCATCTGGTCTAAAACACAGGCAGTAAAAAATAATCAGCAGGCATTGAAAGGCATCTTTCAGATACCTGTAGAAAACATTACCATACACTCTCCTTTTGTGGGTGGCGGATTTGGTATGGCATTGCATTTATGGCCGCATGAAATCGCAACGATCATTGCTGCACGTAAACTGCGTAAGCCGGTAAAACTGGTCATTACCAGGGATCAGATGTTTACCATGGTAGGCTATCGCCCTACCAGCATTCAGAAAATAGGCATTGGCGCTACTGCCGACGGTAAACTCACCGGCATTACGCACGAAGCCATCGCCAATACTTCTGTTTATGAAGATTTTACAGAAGCGATTACCAGCATGAGTAAATTCATGTATGCCTGCCCGAATGTAAATACTAAATATCAGCTGGTGCCTGTCAACCTGGCTACGCCCATATGGATGCGTGGCCCCGGTGAAGCTACCGGCTCTTTTGCGCTGGAATGCGCCGTTGATGAACTGGCCCATCAGCTAAACATAGACCCGATCGATTTTCGCGTGCTGAATTATACCGAAACAGATCCTGAAAGGGAGCTGCCTTTCTCCAGCAATTACCTCAAAGAAGCCTACCAGATGGGCGCTGAGAAGATCGGCTGGCATAACCGTCACCAGCAACCGGGTGCGGTAAAAGAGGGCGACTGGTATGTGGGCTATGGTATCAGCACGGGTACTTTTGGTGCACACCGCGGCAAAGCTACGGTAGGCGCTACTTTCAATAACGATGGTAGTTTACTCCTGCAAAGTGCTACCAGCGACATAGGCCCCGGCACCGCTACTGCCATGGTGCAGATAGCTGCTGATGCCATCGGTCTGGATCCTGAAAAAATTACTTTCCAGCTGGGCGAATCTGCATATCCGCAGGCACCTGAACAAGGCGGTTCCGCTACCGTGGCCACTGTAGGCGCCGCTGTACATGATGTCTGCCAGGACCTAAAAAAAGAACTGGCCAGGCTCGCCATAGAAAATATTGCGGCTTTCAAAAACAGCAAAGCAGAAGAACTCACCTTTGAAGATGGCTTCATCGTTGCCGGCAACAACAGGATTGCCTTACATAATATCCTGACGGTTACCGGTAAACCGGATGTTAAGATCAACACTACTTCGGCCGGTGGAGACGAGCGAAAGAAATACTCCATGTATTCCTATTCTGTTCATTTTGCAAAAGTGCATGTACACGCCCGCACTGGTGTCGTAAGAATCAAACACGTCGTTTCCGTTGCTGATTCCGGCACAATCGTTAATGCAAAAACAGCCACCAGCCAAATGATTGGCGGTGTTGTCGGCGGTATCGGCATGGCCCTGACAGAAGAGGCTGTAATGGACCATCGGTTCGGACGATATGCCAATAATAACTTCGGTGATTATCATGTGCCTGTTCACGCAGATATACCACCTACGGATATATTATTTGTAAATAAAAAAGACCCTTACATCAATCCCATGGGCGCTAAAGGCATGGGAGAAATAGCACTGATAGGCTTTGCAGCGGCAGTAGCCAACGCAGTTTTCAATGCTACCGGTAAGCGGGTAAGAGATCTGCCTATCACACCTGATAAGCTTATATCATAAGTTTTTTTAGGTAGATGAATAAATTTGCTGTTGTATGATAAAGGAGTTGGAAGATATTGTAAAGGCGTTTGATAAAGCCACACAGCAGGGACTGCGCACCGCGCTGGCCACCGTCGTACATGTGGAAGGTTCTGCATACCGGCAGCCAGGCGCACGTATGCTGGTTACGGAGAATGGTGAACTTACCGGCGCCATCTCCGGCGGATGCCTGGAAGGCGACGCCCTCCGCAAAGCCCAGCTGGTTATCATGCAACAGCAACCCATGCTCGTCACCTACGACACCACCGATGAAGATGACGCTCAACTGGGCGTAGGACTGGGTTGCAACGGCATCATACATATTCTGCTGGAGCCTGTAGATACACAGTCGCCCAACAATCCGGTTCAGCTCATAAAGCTAATCACCTCCAACAGACAGGAATCCATACTAATTACATTATTCAATAAAAAACAGCGAAAAGGCCCACAGGCAGGAACAGTGCTATTACGCAGGGATGCCTTTATTGATGGCACCCCCGAAAACACCTCCCTGTACCCTGCATTGCTGGACGATTCGCTTACAGCCCTCCACAGCCGCAGCAGTATCGTCAAAAACTTCCTGACCGGCGACCAGGAATTATCTGCCTTGTTTTCCTATATCGCACCCGCCTTACAACTGATCATCGGCGGCGCAGGCAACGATGCACAGCCAGTTTTACAGCTGGCCACCGTACTGGGATGGCATTGCACCCTGATAGACGGAAGGCCGGCCTATGCCACATCACAGCGCTTTCCAGGCGCCCGCATCATCATCACCAAAGCCAGTGATGTACTGCAACATATCACGCCAGACGATTTTACCGCCGCCATATTGATGTCGCACAACTATAACTACGACCTCACCATGCTGAAAAATCTGATACAGACCTCTACACCGTATATAGGCGTACTGGGACCTGCAAAGAAATTGCGCCGCATGCTCGATGAATCTGAAGGTATCAGTCACATACAACAGGCACGCATATACGGGCCCGCAGGCCTCGACATAGGCGCAAACACACCAGAAGAAATAGCGTTAAGCATCATCAGCGAAATAAAAAAAGTTATCAGCAACCAATATTCAAACTATACCGGCCAATCACTCAGAGACAAGAATGGAACTATACACAACAGGGCGTCGCAGGTAGTTATCAGTCAAAAAATCTGAAATGACAGGAATCATTATTCTGGCCGCAGGTAATTCATCGCGGCTGGGCAAACCAAAACAATTACTGCTCCTACAGGAGAAAACACTGCTGCAAAAAATTACAGATACCGCCATAGAAAGTAATCTGGGGCCTGTACTGGTGGTACTGGGCGCGTATGCTCCCGACATACAACAAAGTATCGCCGGCAGAAATGTAAAAATCATTGTCAACGAAAACTGGAAAAGCGGCATGGGCAGCAGCGTTGCCTGTGGTATCAACGCACTGCTTCGTTTATACTCCAACGTTACCAGCGCCTTCCTCCTGGTATGCGACCAGCCTTTTATTGAGGCCCGGCTGCTCCATCGCATGGCCGCCATCAACGCGCCGATGGTAGCATGCAAATACAATAACACCTTCGGCACACCTGCCCTCTTCCAGCAGGATTTCTTCCCGGAACTGCAAGCCCTTGGCAGTCATGAAGGTGCCAAAAAAATTCTTTCCGCACATCAGGAACTGGTCAAAACCGTCGATTTCCCACAAGGAAGTATTGATATTGATACTCTTTCAGACTATGAAACAGTCCTGTCATCTCCGCAATAATCGCTGTAAGCATCTACCTAAAACAATCATTACCAGTATAATATAATCATCACACTACTACCAGTCCAACATTTGCCATTTATCTCCCCGGAAAAAATTTTTTTTGTGTAAGAAAGATTATTCTATATTTGTCTACAAATATGGTAGACTAATAAATTTCATTACCATGAAAGCAATAACAACATATTCACACGCAGCAGATAGTCGCAATACCGCGGCCTTGTTGACCCTGTCAGTTGCTGCTGGCTGTTGTTGTTGTTAATCCCCCACCACCTCTCTGCGGTTACCCCACCAATTTCCGCCACAAGCTTATACTGCATCGTTCACGCCAACAAAAACATTCGTCATGAAAACGAACAACCAACCCGTGTTCCGCCTGGAAAAGACGGTTACTGATGAACATCTCGCATGGTTTCAGCAATATGGAGTTATCCAGTTTAAGAACTTCATTGATAAAGATACCATAGCGGTTATCTTACGTGAAATAGCACATGTACAGGAACTCCTGCTCAGAAATGATATTCAAAAAGTAAATGGTATTCCGCTGAAATTCGGCACCGACGTAGATGGAACACCACTGATCCAGCGGATCGCCTTTGCCTCTCATTATAGCAATATCTTACGTACGCTGCTGCAGGACGAACGCCTGCAATCGCTCACCCGCCTGCTGGGCCCCTATGATGGCCGCATCGGCGAAAATGAAAAAGATGGCCTCGTTGTGAATCACTATGTGAATGCCAACGATAGCCAGTTCAAACAACTGGGCTGGCATACAGACAGTCCCCGCGATCTCTTCCTCGGCTCACGCATCCTGCCCATGCTGAATGTAGGCCTTCACCTTGATGACTGCCCCATTGAAAACGGTGGTCTCCGCGTACTAACGGGAACGCATACACAGAGTATTCTCAAATTGCTGTTCAGAAAAAAATACTTCGTAGATAATAATCCGGATAAGAATGAGACAGGTTTTAACATCGCTGCCGGTGACCTGACTGTACACGATGGCCGCCTGTGGCACCGTGTACAGCAGTCGCCGCAGACAGGCGAAAGCAGCAGGAGAAGGGTGATGTACATCCCGATCATTACCGGCAGCTATCAGCCTAAACATGCCTCCAGCCCTACCCCCTTCTATCATAAACTGGCACAGGTAAAGCAATACCTCTATGGTGGCAGGCCACAATGGACAGCGGCCAAAGGCAAGACAGCGCCGCTGGCCGATATCAATCACTCACTTAAATAAAAATATTATGTCATACGCACTGGTGACAGGCTCCGCAAAAGGAATAGGCAAGGCCATTGCCGCCAAACTGGCCGCAAAGAATTACCACCTGTTGCTGGTCGATTTCGACGGCAATACGCTGGAAGATACCGCTACCGAACTGGCAGCACTATATCACGTAAACGTACACACGCTTACACAGGATTTATCTGCTCCCGATGCTATCCATGAAGTTTTCCGATGGAGTTATCCTTTCCACCAGTCGCTGCAGGTAGTGGTCAACAACGCCGGATATGGCCTCAATGGCCCGTTTGAAAGCATACCATTGGAAAATCAGTTTAACATCATAGACGTAAATATCCGTGCACAGGTAGGCTTATCACATGCTTTCATCCCGGTGCTGCGGCAGTTTCAAAAGGCTTACCTGCTCAATGTGGTGAGCACTACCGCCTACCAGTCGGTACCCTATCTGAACATATATGCCGCCACCAAAGCGTTTGCGCTTTCCTTTACCAGGAGCCTGCGCCACGAACTGCGGCACAGCAATATATCGGTGAGTGCATTGAGTCCGGGCAGTACAGACACCGATTTTGTCAACCGGGCGAAGATGGGCGCTTCTACCCGCAAAATTGCGGACCGCTTCAATATGACCGCTGAAAGCGTTGCCAGTATTGCCGTTAACGGATTGTTTAAAGGAAAGGCGGAAATCATTCCGGGTGTCACCAATAAGCTAAATGCCTGGCTGCCCAAGTTTTTTCCTAAAGCATTTGTGGAGAGAATCGCGGGTAACATCTATGAGCCAAAGCCCGAAACACAGCCTGCCGGCGTTACCGCAAAGAATGTATTGTATGACGCCGGTGTAAAATAATCCTGGTTGTTAACCTCAGCTAAAGCCCTGTTTGTCCCTGTTCCGACTATACCATATTGGCGGGCGATGCAATATATGCATGCCCGCCAATAATAATTTTAATTGTACAGTACCTGTTCATCAGTGAAATACGTCCGGCCGCCTTTATCTATATGCTCAATAGGGCGTCCTCCGGGGCTTTTCTCCTTCTTTGGCACATGTACCTGCATAAAGTCCCTTACTTCGCCATTAATGATGCCCGGATGCGATTTGTTGATCTTCTTAATAGCATCCTTCAGCACCTTTTGCACCGCTTTCACTAATTCATTCAGCTGTGCCGGTGGTATTTTCCCCGCCACCGAAAACGGGGAAATCTTCGCAGTATACAGTATTTCATCAGCATAGGCATTGCCGATACCCAATACGTTCTTCTGGTCTGTCAGGTATTTTTTTATAGTAATTTTTTTTCCGGAGAGATGATCTTCGAGATATTTTGCATTGAAGTCTTTAGAAAGTGCATCTGGAGCGGTCTTTTCCGGCGGGTCCAGTGTGATGTGGGCAGCACGCTGATAATCCGTCAATGCAAGCGAAACTCCCCCCGAAAACTGCAATACCGCAATGGTAAACTTTTGTTCTTCCCCGTCTTTCAGTAAATACAGTTTACCATGTAACATCATATGCATCCCCAATACATGCTGTTTGCCGAAATAAAAATTCAGCTCCTTACCTGACCTGGCAATCTTTACGAGCGACTGCCCTACCAATGCTTTCTTCAACGCCGCCACCGTCACCTTCAGGTTTTTAGTAACGGGAACGGATATATCCGTCAGCTTTTTCTTCAGCAGCGCTTTTTCAAGGTTGTGCTGGAATACTTCCAGATCAGGTAATTCAGGCATAATGTATCTTTCTATAAATTTACACTAATTATCATTTCAACAGATGATCTGCGAAATGCCATTGTGTAGTATAATCCGGCTGAAGTTGCTGGTTGGTAATAATGGCCCTGAACATTTCAACCGGAATAGGACCTTCCTGCAGAAACGCATCGTGAAAAGCCAGTTCGGTCATTTTTCCGCCATCCACTATTTCTTTATGCAATGCGCGCAGCTGCAGGCCTCCCATCATATAGGCGATCTGGTACAACGGGCCATAGCCGCCGGTAAAGGAACGGCGTACCTCTGAAGTAGCACTGAATCTTTCATGTCCTACACGCTCCACCAAAAAGTCGATACACTGCTGCGGTGTCCATTTTCCCAGGTGATAGTTCAAACTGAAAATAATACGTGCGCATCGGTGCATACGCCAGAACAACGCTCCTACTTTCTCTTCCGGGGTAGCATGAAAGCCTTTGTCCCACAGCAACATTTCCCAGTAAAGCGCCCAGCCCTCTACAGAAAAAGGCGTATTGAATTCCCTTCTGTATGGCCTGTACCGCTGGTTCATATAGCCCTGCAGGTTATGTCCGGGTATCAGTTCATGAAATACTGTGGCATGTGAAAAACCATAGTTATTACTCCGCAGGCTCATTTCCTTGGACTCTTCGTCCATATCCATAGTCGGGTAGGCTATCAATATAGACGGCCCTCCCAGGAAAAACGGTGCAAACCTTTGCTGTTCACGGGTAAGCATAAACATGCGCCAGGTTTCTTTGGTAAGGGCAGGAATCGTTACCAGGTGGCGGTCTTCTACAAATTTTACGGCCTCATCTGCCAGCCGGTGTATCAACGCAGGCTGATTGCCGGGTGCTACATAGTTTTCCTTGATCTTTGCCAGCGCCTTCTTCCAGTCGCTGCCAAAGCCCATTTCCTTTGATACTTTCAGCATCTCTGCATCACACCATTCAAATTCTTTATTGGCAATGGCCACCAGCTCTTCGGGGCCATAAGGGATCATTTCATAACGCAACTGGGCAGTAAGCGCCTCCTTGCCTATAGGCATGCCTTTAATACCGGAGGCATCCAGACTCTTATCTGCATTGTCCGCCTGCACCAGCAGCTGCTCCTGGTAATTTTTCAACACAGAATCCGCGCCACGGTATGGCTCCGGCACACGCCATGTGAATTGCGGATCGTAGCTGTAATAGAAATCATATACGTTTTTCAGACCATTCCGTAAACCACTCACCACATCTGATGCTTTATGATACTCCGCAGCATTGTAAGTGGTTGTATTTTTTAGTGCCGCAGATAAGTTACCTGCGGTCTGCTTCACGGCCGCCAGCGTGACGGCAATTTTAGCAGCATCCGGCACATCACCTCTCCTGCGCTTTACCTGTATATCCATCAGCTCATCTGCAAAAGGTACCAATGGCTGAATTTTCGTATAGGCAATATTGTTATGCTTAATATTCTCCAGCGCCTGTTGAAGGTTACGCTGCAACAGTATGTAATCTACCTGCTCCGTCACACGCAATGTCCGGAACGGTATCTTATTCAATTCACGCAATGCATCCGTATAATACGCCTGCATACGGTTGTAATACTCCGGACTATCATGAAAGATATAAACTCTGTCCAAAGCATCTGTATCAGCTTCTATTCGTTGGATCAGGTCGGCCACCGGCTCTGCCTGACTAAAGTGGGCAAGGAACAGGAATCCTAGCAACAGCGGTATTTTTTTCATAACTGATGAGATCAATAAGGGAATCTTATTAAAGATAAATGTAAAATATAACAAGGCCAGTAAAAATTCCGGCCCGTTTTCCTTTGGTTGATTTTCTATTTACGAAACGATTACTCAAAGATATAAATCACGCTGTACAAGGGTTTACATAAATTGTCCGCTACTTTACGAACATTGTCTTTACAATTATAATATATACATATTAATCGTGTATGTAAAAACGCTGTTAAAAGAGGCGGAAATAGCGGACTGATGAGGCTTTCAGACTTCATATCTCCGAATAAAATCGGTAAATTCGTAAATAGTGATTTTTAAGAATCCACAAAACAGTCAACTTTATAATTCTAAAAATTTACGGCGTGAAATTGAACAAGAAGCAGGTGCTGAAACCGTTAGTTTTTGCATTTACAGTAAGTGTTTTTGCATTCCTTATTACCACCTTTAGCAGTATAGACAAATCCAAAGCCAACAACGTTACAAACAAGCCAATCATTGATTCCTCCGAAGCAATTGAATCTACAAAATCTGTTAGTTTATATGATGAACTACAATTAAGTGCAGCAGGACTTTCCAAAGAGGCTTACGAAAAAGCGATGCAGGGATTTGAAAAATTACAACGTGAAGGAAAGATTAAAAACGACAAAGTAATTTCAATTATTGATTTCTCTTTACCCTCCAGTCAGAAGCGTTTATTTGTTATTGATCTTCAAAACAAACTTTTACTCTTCAACACATTGGTATCTCACGGCAGAAACTCTGGTACTTTAAGTGCCAATGCGTTCTCCAACCAGCCTAACAGCTTTAAAAGCAGTCTGGGCTTCTTTTTAACAGGAGAAACCTACATGGGAGAACACGGGTTATCGCTTCGCCTTCAGGGTGAAGAAGCTGGTATTAACGATAATGCCATGGCCCGCGGTATCGTGATGCACAGTGCTGCATATGTAAATGAAGCACTCGTGAAAGTACAGGGTTATATCGGCCGCAGCCTCGGTTGTCCCGCTATTCCTGAAAATGTCCATCGTAAAGTGATAGACCGCATCCGTAATGGAAGTGTACTGTTTCTTTACAGCCCGGACAAAACTTATTCCATGCGTACAAAAATGCTGTCTAAAGACAGTACAGCATCTTAATAAAATCATTTTATTAAATACAAAAGGTCGTCTCTACTGAGTAGAGACGACCTTTTTTTTGTTGCATTATTTAGCGATCACAAACTTCACCGGCGCATAGGCACCTTTCTCCATTTGCAGATAATAAATACCTGCCGGTAAATCTCCCACAGCAACGTTACTGTTTCTGCCTTTGTTAATCATTACCCTGCGCAGATATACACCATTTGCATTCGTCAACACAGCGCTGCCGCTGATGCCCGCATTGATATATAACGTAGATGCCACAGGGTTAGGATATACCTGCAGTACACCCGTACGCATATCTTTATTGGTAGCCATCACCGGTTGCTGTGCCATTAAAGTACTGCTGGCAGCAGATTGCAGCGCACTACTTCCTTCGATCAGCGATAACACCGGCCTGTCGCTCAGATTTGCCGATTCATTGGAATAGAAGGTAATATCAGAAGTACTTGCATCAGATCCTTTGAAATTGCCATAAATATGTACCACCAGTAAAGAATCACCATGGCGTATATGACTCAGCAGCGAGTCTTTACTCAGGTTCCAGGTCATCCAGCTACCACCATAATAAAATCCGGCGTTCAGTGAATCAATATGCGAGGAATCAGCCACCCATTTATTCCAGGTAAGACTGTTGGCATCCGTATTATCCCAGTTTGATTTTGCGGCCCATTTGGCTACCAGACTGGTTTGTCCGCCATTGGTATTTACACCACGCACCTTCATGCTTAACCGTACGGTATCTACATTGGAGAGATTGCCGCTATAATCCGCCAGCCTGAATTTCAGGAAGGTTTCCCGCTTGTAACCTACATTGGGATCAGGTTTCACAGACAAAGAAGAATCATTACCATAATTCGTATCAGCAGTACCACCGTTACGGATATACGTATCTGCCACCGGACTGATACCTGCAGGTCTGTTGCCCGGGCCGAAGTTGATATCTATCACCGGTATATTATTCTCAAACCTGTACGCATAGGTGATATCTTTGGTAGAACCATTGGTAAACACAAATTTTATACGCAAGGTATAGGTGCTGTATTTCTTCCAGAATTCAGCCACCGGCATAGATACATTAAAGCTGTCTGTGCCCACCTTACTGGCTACCCATGCCAGCTGATCATAGTTGGCGCCATCATCATCCTGATCATTGTATACCACAATGGAACTAACAGTTTTTGTTGTAGTGAATTTTCCGGAGAGATTAATATTGCCATTACTGTAATCCGAATGGAAGTTGACAAAAGATGCGGTGCCGCCGCCATAGAGATCGGAGATAGCATCTTCTGTACGGAATACCTCGCAGGTATGCAGTATCGCGCATTCGCCGGCAGTCAGGAAAGTGGCCGCACGGCCGTAGGTCTGGTTCCCACTGCCCATGAGTGCCGTACCTTTTGTCGGATCTGCCTTTTCAGAAACTTTCTCTTTATCGTGTGGTAAGTTCAGTCCATGTCCCAGCTCATGCACCAAACCGCCGATATACGCAGAAGTGCCGCCCGTAGCGAAATAGCTGGTATCAATATTAGGATTATCCAGTGCAAAGCACCAGCCATTCCCCAATCCATAGAATGGATTATAACCATCTTCCGGTAAGATGACCAACGTATGCGTACTGCTTTTTTCTTCGGGATGTGCGGCAAAATAGGCGTTTACTTCCGGGATGATTTTGGTGCCACCGCCATCATACGGATAATTTGTTTTATCGTACAACCCACGCAGGATGGTGATCTTCGCCATGCCGTCGCTGTCTTTACGCAGTCCGAAAGTTTCGTTCGTATAGCCGTAGTAGTTCATCCATTTGCGATAGAAGTCCTGCGTTTGCAACAGTATACCGTTTAGGCGTTGACGGTAGCTTGCCACGGTATCCACGTCAGTAGGCAGGAAATAAATCACGTTAAGGTTATGCTTCCTTGTTTCTACCTGCCGTACTACTGGCGGAGTAATCGTTCCCTGGTGGTAGTAGATGGTGAGTTGCGGCCGCTGCATGGGATTTGTCCATTCCCGGGAATACATGGAAGTATTGGCGGCGGTATTCAGCCGGGTATACACGGCAAACGACACCAGTGAGTCGCTGGCTAGTGAAGATTGTACCCTTGCACCGAGGCCGTTCCAGACAGCGGTATAGGGCGTACTATCGGCAATCGCCGTGGTTGGTTTGGCCACTACGCTTAGTGTATCAGGGCCAATGCCTGGTTTGTTGTTCCAGGTAACAGTCGTTTCCGTCCAGGTATTGTTGGCTACCGGCAGCACATGCCACATATGGCCGGTGCCTGCCTGTGAAAAATAAATACTGCCTTGTAAACTGGCAGAGTCAATTACAGTACCGTCAGGCAGGCCCAGGTCTTTAAGGCTGAATTTGAGGAAAGTAATCAGGTTGTAGACAGATGTGCTGGCGGACTGGGAATAACGGAAGCGAAGCTGTGTAGAACTGCCGTAGTTGGCATTCCTGGCATCGTCAGCAGTGTTGCTGTTTACGTAGGTGTCTTCCGAAGCGGTAATGACTTTGGTAAATGATTGTGCCCGCGAGACATGCGCGCTGAGTAGGCCCACTGAGGTAAGGGCGATCGAATGCAAAAGGGTCGATAGTTTTCCCATTGTTCAATTTTTGGTTAATTAATCAGAAAAACTTTTGCAATGATCGACAATGAATAAAAGGAGGGATTACATGAAGATATTATCTAGTTAGATAAAAACATAATAATTGGTCAACAAACACATATATTTTATTATTATATAAATAAGCCATTCATTCAAAAGAAAAAATACGGATACCTCTTAAAACAAACAGGCGTCCCATTTCGTGGAACGCCTGTTCATAACGCATTTTATTTGACATCCTTCAGAAAATCATGCAGCAAATCTTCGCTGCCTCTTCCTTTCGGATCATCTCCATAATCATTTCTCCTTGGATCACCATCCATAAATAGCAAAACGAAGCTAAAAAACGGAAAGAATATCCAGAAACCCGACCTATTGATATCATGACAACGTTTCACCACCTGTGCTAACGACACCCACAATAACGGAATTGTTATGATGACGGAAACATCATAATCCGCTATCCCAAGCCAATCAAGGACTACAAAGATCCCAAAAACAGCAATTACGGTAATCCCGTACTCGGTGCGTCTGATACGCCCCCTGAATAAAAATGGATTCTTGAACATAGCACAGGATATTTCCCGCTAGATACAACAATCATTTTCATTCCTCATAACACATTATAATGAAAAATATGCTTGATAAATTTATAATCAGGTAAATGTGTTATAAAGTTATATTACCCTTCCCATGAAAGGATCACTGATACTATTCGCCCCGGTTTCCACACGGCCCGCATAACGCTGCGCAAATGCCGCACTACCGTCTACGGATACACGCACATCATACCAGCCATGATTCTTAGACAGATCGATCAGCAACGTGCTTTTGCCTTTCGCCGGCACAGTAATCTTTTTACTGCCTTTACCATAAGACATATCAGTAGCGGTAATCGTAACAGGGTGACTTTCATTATTCACAACCTGCAACGCCACGTTACCGGTCAGTTTACTTTTAATACCTTTCTGTTTTTCGTACCCGCATTCGAGTGATACCTGCGGATCGCTGGCATTACCTTCAAACTCGCGATAGTAACCATTGGCGCCGTATAAACGCAGTTGGTATCCCCCACCTTCGAACTCCTGCAAAGGCCAGCTGTCAGCGATCTTATCGCCCGCTTTCACTGCATAGGACCAGGCGCGCATCGGGCCCATCTGCTGCGTATCTGCCTGCACATAATTTCCTGGTGCATATACGTTGAAAGGTGCACCCATCGCTTTAGCTCCGAATACATCTTTCGCAGCCGCAAAACTAATCTCAAAGGAACGCTTATCAGCACTGAGTTTACCATGCGTATACAGTTCATATGGCAATGCACAGGAAGGACGTGTACCCTTCTCCTGCTGCGGCATCCATGACGACTGTTGCGGTGTCGCATTGATTTGCGCAATTTCTTCCGCTGTCAGCGCCTTGAAGTTATCAGGCAGCTTCTTGAATTTAGCATTGAAAATGCTTTCCATTACTTCGTTACGCTCTTCAAACGGCAAACTCACCTGCTCCCCGTTGTAAGGACGGAATACACTGCTGAGATCTCCGCAGATAGTACGTCTGTAAGAAGAAATATTTGATTCACGTATAGTCTTGCCCGTTTTATGCGACAGGAAGTTTTCCAGCAGCTGCGTAATACTGGTATGGTCGCAAATCTCCGAATTCACATAACCACCGCGGCTCCACGGTGATGCGATCACCAGCGGCACACGGTATCCCAGGCCTATCGGACTCTCACGCAGGGAATCTTTCCCTACATGTTTCTTCTGTTTTTCTTCTTCCAGCGATACATATTCCAACGCAGTATCTATACCGGCAGAAACCTTTCCTGTACCAGGTTTATGTGGTGCTGTAAACGGAGGCACATGGTCGAAATAGCCGTCATTCTCATCATAACATAAAACGAAAATGGTCTTCTTCCACACTTCTTCCTGCTTCGTTAGGATATCCAGTACTTCAGATACATACCAGGCGCCATACCACGGAGAACCAGGATGGTCGCTGAATTCACCAGGGGCCACCAGGTAAGAAACCGTAGGCAGTTTACCACCATTTACATCTGCCCTGAACTGATGCAGGATATCACCTTTGGGCACTGAAACCTTGCGGGTTTCGCTACCATCTTTGTATTCCAGGGTTTCCAGCTCGTGGTAATGCGGGTCATTACTGTTTACGGTAAATGCACGCTGGTGCAGCTCCTGCTCACGTTTGGAGAGCTTCGCAAAATTCTCCGGTGTATATTTTTCCGCATCTGATTTTAATTGGGTGAGATATTTTTCACCCCTGTCTATCTGCGATGCTAATTTTTTATAGTCGGCGGTATCTGCTGTTAAGGTTGACAGCTTTTCCTTTTTAGTCTTCAGCTCTTCCGTGATGGCGGGAATAGCGGTCTGTACATATTTCCGGTAGCCTTCTGCATAGCGCACATTAAAGGCGGCGAACCATTCTATAGGGTTGTCTGTAAAATTGGCCAGCAGTCCGTCTTTCTCACCTTCCAGGTTAGCGGCACTGATTTCGTTCTGGTATATTTTCCAGGAGATGCCATTGTCCTGCATACGTTCAGGGAAAGTATTCCAGTGTGCTTCTGCGCCATAGTCTACATCTTCATTCCATACATTGGCTTTGGCGGCAGGATTCTGGGAATCACGAAGGGTGCCTGACCAGAGGTACAGGCGGTTAGGGGTAGTACCTGTCAGGGAAGAACAGAAATTCTGGTCACAAACAGTGAAGGCATCTGCCATAGCATAATAGAAAGGGATATCTCTCCTGTCGTAAAAGCCCATGGTCAGGGGCATTGGCGCCCAGTCTTTATTGCCAGACTGCTTTACCAGCAGCCATTTATCGTATTTACCATGATTGCGTGCATCTACCTGGTTGGCCCACGAGTGCGGCAGGCTACTCATCCAGGTGGCTTTGGTGTTCTTGATATCCAGCCTGAAAGGTGCAAAGGTTTCACCCTTTTCATTTGATTGTAACCAAACCAGGTTCTTGTTTGGCAGGTTGATGGCGCGAGGGTCGTTATAACCACGCACACCTTGCAGGGAGCCATAACAATGGTCGAACGACCTGTTTTCCTGCATCAGGATAACGACATGTTCCGCATCCAGCCAGGTGCTGCCTGGAGGAGGATTAATGGCCATAGCGCGCTGAATAGAGCCAGGCATAGCATTCCATACACCGGCTGCACCGGAAAGCAGGGCCGCTTTTCTGATAAAGTCTCTTCTAGTATCCATTTTCAGTTTAGTTTTCATGTTCACTGCAGAGCCCCGCTTACAGGGCGTTTCAGCAATGGTGGCTGAAAATAGGAAATAATGACGGACTGCACAATTAAGTTCGGGTTAATTATATAAGCGGCAATGATTATCAACAAAAAAGGCCTGCCGCATAATGCAGCAGACCTGTATATGTAAAGGTTAAACGTTCTGTGTATGCTATTACCTGGTTGTATTGGCAGGAATAATCGTAATTTTGAATCTTACAGAAGAAGTAGGCAGCTGAATCGCAGCACCATTCACGCCCTGCGCTTCAATCAACACCGTACCTGCCTTGTAGATATAAGTAAAGGACGTGTTGTTATAAACCTCTGGCAGCGCCTCAAATAATGTCTGGTTCCTGGACATTGACACTACTACGGCATCAGACTGCGTAGTGCTGGTAGTCAGTTCTCCTACGTCTATAGAAATATAGTAAGTACCAGTGGTATTATCAAAAATCCATTGGTTTGCAGCCGCATCCACTACTATTGTAGTGTTGGGAATAATATCATTATAATTCTTAGTACAACTGCTGGCGGTAAAGAGGACAAGCACTAGCGGCAAGGAGTATAACCATTTTTTCATATACGATATGTTTATTAAAGATTGAATTAAGAATATTTATCTTTAAGCGACTACATCCAAATACAATGCCATAATCATTGGGGGATAAATCAGAACAATATGCTACCTAGGTTTCCAACAGCTTTAAAACCAATTCAATATAGCCCGTATATCAAACTTCACTACAGCGGGAAATCGGTTTTTGCATTTTATAAAATAGTAGAACAATCGGGAAGGTCAGAAGGTTTGATTACCGAAAATACATTATTATTTATTATAAAAGGCAGAAAAGAAATCCACCTTGAAGATGAAGATTTAGTTGTGGGCCCTAACCATCTGGCATTACTGAAACGCGGCTCCTACTTCATGTCCAACATCCTTGAAAATGATTTCCAGGGCCTCATGCTGGCCATCGATGATAAACTGCTGCGCTCCTTCCTCACGGAAGACCTGGAATCCGGCATACCGGATACGACCATACCAGTACCCATGGTCATCCCCTGCTCAGATAATATCCTGCAGATAAGAAGCAGTATCCTGCAGTTTATGGAACACCCCAACGAATACACGTCGCGCCTGCTGGAACTAAAGCTGCGTGAACTACTGCTCACATTGCTTTCCGGCGAATACCGCCACCAGGTCATCGCCTACCTGCACCACATGTTCGCCAACCCTTCCGAACATCTGCAAATGACCATTAAAGCCAATCTCCTGAAACCGCTTAGCCTGGACGACTATGCCCGTCTATGCGGTATGAGCCTCTCCACCTTCAAAAGAGAATTCACCCGCATCTATAAGGAGAGCCCGAAAAAATGGATCAACGATGAAAAGCTGAAGCATGCGGACTATCTCCTTAAAAACACCAGCAGCAACATCAATGAAATATCCGATACCTGCGGATTTGAGCAACCCAGTTATTTTATACGCTGCTACAAAGCCTATTTCGGAGAAACGCCCAATACAACCCGCAGAACCAGAATTGCTACTTTTTGACCGTTTTCTGCTATCATCAAAAGGGGTTCCATCAATAGCTTTGTACCATAAAACGACAGGCTATGAAACAGATGCTCAAACCCTTTGTGCTGGCTGCATGCACCATCATATACAGCGCCACTTCCGCACAACAGCTCAACAAATCTTCTTTCCTGAAAGCACCGGAAAGCGTAATCCCTTATGGCCCCAGCCTATTCATCACCGATCTGGGAGAAGGCGGTAAACCAACAGTAAAAGACGGCAACGGCATCATCTGGAAAATGGACCCGCAAGGCCAGGGCCATGCGTTTGCTACCGGACTGGATGCCCCTAAAGGTACCGCCATCATCGGCCATACACTGTATGTAGCCGATATTGACAAAGTGAAAGGATTTGATATTAATAGCGGCAAACAGGTATTCAGCGTGGATTTCGCCGCTACAAAAACAAGTCTGCTCAATGATCTCGTAGTCAAAGATGATAGCACCCTCTTTGTGTCTTCCACTGATATCAATAAAATATATGTGGTACACCTCAGCGGCAACGGCCGTTTCGAAGAACTGCCGTTAACCAGCGAAATCAGGGGTGCCAACGGGCTTGCTTATGATGTAAAACGCCAACGCCTATACGTTTGCGGATTGGGGAGTCTCACTACTTTTGACGGCGATCTCGGTTATATTGATCTTCATAAAACCCCACTCACCTTTGTTCACATCGGCAGCCGTAAAGGCTTATACGATGGTCTTGCATTAACAGACAATAATCGTAAACTGGTTGTATCCGACTGGATTTCTTTTGAGAAGAAAGGAGTTATTTTACTGGTAGATATTGAAAGCGGTGATATACAGCAAATAAGCCAGGCGCCATTGAATGGCCCGGCAGATTTCGCACTGTATAATAACAAATTGATTATTCCGCTCATGCTGGATGCCGCTGTTATAGCGATGCCACTGCATCCTTAATCAAAATAGAACGTCCACGGTCTTCGACCGTGGACGTTCTCCCTGATATGACGATAAAAAAATCCTATATCCTTACCTGTACACCTGCCAGCATACCGGCAAACATGCCATCCGCCTTACCATTTCCACGATCCTTATACCAGATATAGTGAGAAATTAAATCACTGCCGGCATCATCTTTCATGTGCATAAAGTTGATGTTAGGTCCTGCAAACACTTCCACTTTACTGCCAAGTCTGTACGCCAGATATCCACCCACTGCATATTTGGAGTATACACCACGTTTAAAATCAGTCATCACGGTTTCAGTTCCTTCCACATTCAAGCGCAGGTGCGACATTAACGGTAAATGCCAGCCTAAACCTGCCTGCATCGCATACAGTGTCTGCGCACTCTTCAGGTTGTAACCCACACCCAGTATACCATACAGTGCCTTACCCCCCGACTTGAAACTGGCCACAGTGGTAGCTGATTCATCGATCGTCAGGCTGATATTATACTCTCCGTTTTTAATGATGTTGATGATACCAATAGGGTAATCACTGCTATCGGCAATATTCAGGAAACCCGCCAGCTGCACACCTTTCACCTTTTTTGCAATGTTCATAAAACCAGCAAACTGCATGTTGGCATCCGTAGCACGGTTGAAGAAACCTGCCACCTGTAAGCCATGTACCTGAGAGGCAGTATTGCAGAAACCCGCTACCTGCAAGCCATTCACCGGACCACCCACATAGTTGCCAAAGCCGGCAACCAGAATACCATCAGCCTTATTGTGTACGATATTCATAAAACCCGCCACAGTAACAGCTTTGTAAGTATGACCTATATGATTGGAGAATCCCGCTACTTCTACACCATGGGCCTCATCTTTGATGATATTGGAGAAACCCGCAATGGCAATACCGGTCTCAGACCTGGATACACCAGCCAGCAGATTCAGTGAGAAGCCATTCGTATATTCGGCAGCGTGTTTGCCATTGGAGCTGATGGGATAGATGAGTCCTACATGCGCAGGAGCATATTTAGTGTTTTGTGCATTTGAATGAATCGTCACGACTACCAGCAGCACAGCAAAGAAGAATGTTTTCATGTCGTTGTAATTATGTTGTTCTGTATTACGACACGCTCATGAAAACATACCCCTATCGTTAAAAATTTATTTTAGAAGATCGTTAATCCGATATGCCATCCGATCCAGATCCTGCCATTATCTCCAAAGTTAATACCAGGATAATTTACGCCGGGCCGGATCTCTTTGTAATCCATTCCATTCGGCTGGTCTCTCCTATGTATGGAAATAACAGGGCCGCCATATATGGCAAACATACGCCCCGGCCTATATTGAAATGCCGTGGAAAAGCGGTACAGCTGTGAATTTTCGTTGGCATATCCCATATGATATTGCTGCGCCGTTGCTTCCAGTAATACAGAGAAATGCTTATTGCGTAACATACGCTCTGTACCCATACCATAACCATATGTATAGGAACGCTGGCTGTTAAAGTCAACACCACCAAGCATAATACCATAAAGCCGCTGATTGCCTGTTTTCCATGCAACGTTGACTGGCAGCAGCTCTGTGCTAAACAGCGACACTTTGTGATAGCCTGTTTTGATAATATTTACGATGCCGATGCTGTAGCCATTGCTGGTATCAGCGATGTTCACAAAGCCGATCTGTACACCATCCAGGCGTTTGGCTTTGTTAAACATAGAGCTGATCTGCACGCCTTTCACGGTGCCTTTTGTAACATTCCCAACAGCGGAGATCTGTGCCCCATGGGATTCTCCGGCACTGTTATAGAGCCCGGCCAGCTGCACGCCATGCATGGTATCCCCTGTAAAGTTAGCAGCACCGGATACCTGTACGCCATTCATTTCTTTTCCGGTAGATGCCAGGATACCCGCCACCTGCACGCCTGTCATGTTCTGTTTTACTTTTTCTACAGCACCGCTGATCTGCACGCCATCCTGGTTGCCGGAAATAATATTGGAAATACCTGCCGCCTGTACGCCGCGCATGGAGTCCAGCACATTATTGTGCATGCCGGATACCTGTACGCCGATCATCTTTCCTCCGGTGATATTCACCAAACCCGCTACCTGTACATCATGCACATCATTTTTCACAATATTGAAAGCTCCTGCTACTTCTACACCATCAACGCCGGCGGTATAGCCGCCCAATACGTTCAGGGAAAGCTTATTCACCACCTGCCCGCTCATTCTTCCGTGGGTACCGAGTCCTGGCAACAGCGATACCTGGTATGGCTTGTCTGCAAAAAACTGGGAGATATTAAGACTCTGTGCTTTCTGTCTGGACGACAGAAACATACGTCCGAACCAGGTCCTTTCTACATGCGCATGACCGGTTACTTCTACTGTTTGGAGGGTACGGGTATAGGGAGATATGCTCACTTTAATTTCCTGGTCAGCGCCGGAGCTCAACATCAGGAGGGTATCTGAATACAGGTCTTTACTAACGCTGATGGCTGCGGCCGGGGATTTATCCCGCAACCGCAGCCTGAAATAACCGTCATTATTGGTAAGTGTCGATATGAGTTGCTGTCGTTCATAGACGCTGGCATTGGGCACCCGTTGTCCCGTGGCCTTATCCGTTACCACACCGCTCACATAAAAAAATACACCAGGTGGTTTATATTGTAAGATGAGATAATTACCATGTTCTTTATATTGATAATCACCGTTTAATAGTTTGTCTAATATCTCGCGTATGCTGGCATTTTTTTGTGAGATGCTTACAATACTATCTTGCGAAATGATATTGCTGACATATGAAAAAGTAAAATTTCCCTTTTTTGCGATGGTCTGTAAAGCTTCATCCAGCGGTCGTTTACGGATATCGACATCGATTTTTCTATCAAGGATGGACTGTGCGATAACGTTACCTGAAAACAGCAAAAGTAAAGCAAACAGTAACCAGTGACGTAGTAGTATATTTGGTGGCATAGATTATTTCAATATGACAGTATCGCCTTTATTAATAAAAGTGAATTTTCCGGAAGTTGCCTGTAACAGATCGAAAGTACTGTCAACAGACATATTGGTATCTATCACGGTATTCATCTCTTCTATACGTAAATCCGGACGGTTAATGATGATGGTAATATTGTAGATCTCTTCCAGTTTATCAGCCAGTTCACGTAAAGGCGTTCTGTTACATATCAGTGTATGCGTACGATAATAATTGTATAAAGTACTATTGTTGGAAATCTTCTCTGGTTTGTCTGCATCCTTTGCTACTATTGCCTTTTCATTGGCTTCCAGTTTAACGGCATTATGTTTTTTATTTACTTCCACCGCGCCGGTTTCAACAATTACTTCAATGCTTACAGCATCTTTTTTTACATTAAAGGAAGTGCCGAGTACTTTTACGTCTACATCTCCGACCTTTAACAGGAAAGGCTTTGAAGGATCTTTAGCGATATCGAAGAAGGCTTCCCCTTCTAAAGTAATATGCCGCTCAGCAGCAAAATCAGCAGCATAAGATATGCTGGAATTTTTATTAAGCGTAACAACAGAACCATCAGGGAGCGTATCGATACGCGTAGTATTAGTGCTGGCAATGCGTACAAGGTCATTATTGGAATTTTTATTCAGGTAGAGGAATGCAGCGCCCGCCATCACGCATAATATGGCTACTGTAGCGGCGATGCGCATCCAGGAAGTGTTTGCAGGCCGGATGTCCACCACTTTTGTTTCGTTGACGGTAGCGCCTACACGTTGCTGGAACCTGGCCCAGGCCTTATCTTCATCTACAGTGCTGGTAGCGGCCAGGTGACGGCTTTCTTCCCATATCAGCTTAAAATGATGATAATATTTTTCGTTATCCGGACTCGCGGCAATCCAGTTAAGGATGCGCTGTTGCTCATCATCGGTAGCGGTACCGAGCAGTTGCTTTACCAACAGGTCATCCATTATATGTGTGTTAAAGTTATTCACTGGTTACGATTGCAGATTTAATAAGATGATCAATAACAGCGGCAGATAATCTACCAGATGAGCACGAAGCAGACGTAATGCTTTCCCCATCTGATTTTCCACGGTTTTTATGGAGATATCCAGCTTATCTGCGATCTCCTGGTATTTCAGTTCTTCAAAACGACTCATCTGAAATACGGTCCGGCATTTCTCCGGCAGACTAGCTAATGCTACTTCCAGTTTCTGCTGTAATTCGCTGAGATGCACCTTGCTGGTGGTCTGATTTCCTGAAACCGGCTGTGCCATCCGGTATTTCGTGAAGGCCGCATGATTGGCCTTTACCTTTTCGTGGCGCAAATAATTGATGCTTTCATGGTATACCGCTCTGTAGAGATATCCGGATACCGACTCGCGGATACGGATATCCCCGGATTTCTCCCAAAGCTTACAGAATACATTCTGTACCATCTCTTCGGCCATTATATCGTCTTTCAGAATTGTGCAGGCATAGGCATGCAGACCCTTATAGTGGGTCTTAAAAATCTGTTCAAAGGTGCACGTTCCGTCCTGTTCCAGTACAGCTGTATTACCGGTGTTCAACTCCATCTGCAGGTTTTGATAACTAACGTCAAAGATAATTCCTTCTGCCAATTGAATGCTTTTACTATCGACACCTTTCTTTTTCCTTACCCCTACGTGAAAGAATAATCTTTTTTTAATCTTGATAAAATATATTGATTATCAATCTATTAACTTAAAAAAACAGCAAAACATAAGGCGAATTCATCAATTTAACATTCTATTATATAAGTATTAGTAAATATTTAGCAAAAGGGAAATTATTTTGCTGGAAATTATTCAACCGAAAATGAGATATCTCTATTGCCTGGTGGCGTTATGCCTTTTTAGTTTAGGGGCCTCCGCCCAGAAAACTGCTTATCTGAATTTTCAGCAGCTGGTGAGTCTGATGCCAGAGTCTAAGAAAGCTGCTGATTCATTGCAGAAATATGCAGATCAGTTAAATAACGACGGACAAATAATGGTGGCCGAATACACTAAGAAATTGGTGGATTTTGACAGCACCGGAAGCAAATTGCCGCAGAATCAGCAGGAAATTAAAGTAGCTGAGCTGAAACAAATGCAGGCTAATATCCAGGAATACAAATATAAAGTGGAGGATAAGCTGGCTGCGAGAGAACAGGAATTATTGCTGCCTATCGTAAACAAGGCTAAAGAAGCTTTAAAAGCACTGATCAAAGAAAAAGGATATTCACTGTTGATTGATAACTCCCGCGATGTAGTAGTTGTGGCGAATGATGCAGATGATTTGATGCCGGCAGCGAAAGCTAAGCTGGGATTGAAATAAATAGGATTAATCTGCTAATAATCAGGCCGGCTGTTGACTTTTAGCTGGTAGAGATGATGTTCTGCTCTCCTTACGCCATTCTAAAGACAAAACATCTTCTCTAACCGCTAATAGTTGACAGCCTTTGGCTGTTTAAATATGTAAGCCGTGTGCCAGTAAAGTTTTCCAACGAGGATTACTACGTACAAATTCTGCTACTTTCTTACTGGAAGGCACCATTCTGATATTCTGCGCCTGAATCTGTTCCATTACCTTTCCCAGCAACATAGGCATCACACCCTGTTTTTCCAAAGTAGGAGGCACTTCTGCACCTGTTAAAAAGATGCGACTACCATTTCTTTCGTAAATTACTTTAGCCGTAAGTCCGGAGATATGTGCTTCGAACTGGCGGGCCTCTTTGTTGTCAATAATCTCAAAATCCTTCATGATAAAATATTTAAATCACACTTTTACTCGTTAGTGAATATGGGAAGTGTTATAAAAAGGGAAGTAGTAAATAAGATAGAGTATACGGTATAGAAATACCATTTATCTAAATTTCCAACTGCAAAGATACGGATTTTACCGGAAATAACCCGATCTTCACATATAGGTGTTAATTTTCTATAAACCTGTCTTTATATCAGCCTCATATGAATATAAAATTATTTGAGCGGTTACACCAGGAAGGACTCATATCAGACACATCCTTCGAAAAGGTCAAAACCGCAGACCAGGCGCCGGTTTCCGTCCATTGGGAAATCAGGACATTTTTATACCTCGGCGTATTGCTATTAAGCACCGGACTAGGCGTATTGGTGTACGATAACATCAATACCATCGGCCACCAGAGCATCCTGATAATTTTAGCCATTATCACTGCCGTTTGCTTTGGCTATTGTTTCAGATATGCTCCCCGCTTCAGCTGGCAGAAAACAGAGAGCCCGGGTATATTCTACGATTATACGTTGCTGTTAGGCTGTATTCTCTTCAGTACCTTCATTGGCTACCTGCAATATCAGTATAATACTTTCGGCAACCGGCTTGGACTGGCTACCTTCATACCCTTACTGGTACTGGTTTTTAGCGCTTACCGTTTTGATCATATCGGTGTATTATCCATGGCCATTATCACACTGGCCGCCTGGCTGAACATATCCGTAGGATGGCTGGGAGCCCCCTCTGCCAGGGGCTTTGAGACAGGTATGAAAAGCATGTACGATCACGTTTTCCTCACTACCATACTGGGCGTATCCATGCTATTGCTGGGCTTCGTCTCCAAATGGAAAAATATCAAACCTCATTTTGCATTCACCTACTACCACTTTGGCATTCACCTGTTTGGAATAGGTTGTATCGCGGGTATGTTTTCACTGAACGACTATATGCTACTGTGGTTTTTAATATTGACTGCCGGTAGTGTTGTACTGTATAAACTCACGTCCAGACTCCGTTCCGGCTATCTCCTTGCGATCACCATACTGTATTTTTATATCGGCTTTTGTACTACTACCACCTACCTGTTTGAAAAGGTCTCCAATGATTTCGTAGGCTTTTTGATGTTATATGTACTGGTGGGTGCGGGACTTATCGCCTTTGTAATTAATCAAAACAAAAAATTTAAAAATGCTGGCGTATAGTAAATCAGACCTGGACAATAAAGCTATTGCAACGTCGGCCCGATCTATGGCTAAAGCCGGCCTCATCACTCCCGAAGAAGCAAAAGCTATAAAAGAAAAATACCCTGTCAAGTTGCAGTCTTCCGGATGGCTGGAATATATTGGTCTGTTCCTCATTACGCTGATTCCCGTTTTTATGGGAGCGGGCGTTATCGCCGGACTTTCAGACCACATAGATTCAATCTCCGGCCCTGCCGCTTTTTACGGCTTGCTGCTGATAGGAGCGCTGGAAATAGTGATTCAACAGCGAAAATTTTATCGTACAGGCGTTGACGGTGCCTTGTGTTTTTCCGCTATTCTGGCATTTGCCATTGCAGGCATTTTCCTGAAGGTCCACACTCTTGGCTGGGTAGGAAAAAGCGCCGTAATAGGGCTGGGATTCCTTTTCCTGACTCTCCGTTACGGCTATACGATAACGGCAGCCGCCGCATTTCTTTCTTTCGAAAGTATGCTGATGGGCATTTTTGAAAACATACATGTGCCGTTTCTCCCGCTGATATTGATGGCGGTTATTTCCTTCCTGTTATTCAGATTATTCAGAAACCTGGCAAAGAAAGAGGAGTTAAGGTATTACAAAGACGTACTACTGACGATGGAGTTTGTTGCACTTATCTGTAGCTATGCCATCTTAAACCCTTTTGTACCAGTAATGCTGTTTGTTGCACAAAACGATATATCCGTTTCTGACAGCGGTTTGGCGGGCATGATAAGCCATACGCAATTCTGGAGTCTGCTATGCGCCTGTATCATCATTAATGTAGCAATTATTGCCATTGGCATCAGAAAGAAAGATTCGTTGCTGATACGTTTAGGCATGGTCGTTACTGCAGCAAGTATATTCAGCATTTACGCCTATACGAATTTCCTTCCGGGCCCCTGGTGGAGTGTTATACTGGGTATTATACTGATAGCCGCCGCATGGGGCTTATTACGCTATTTCCGCACACCTCGTGAAGGCTTCACTGATGCGTTGCCTACAGATCCTTCCATGTTTGACAAATTGAAAGTGGAATCGTTGGTAGTGGGTGGCATGCATGCCCCCGGGCCAGGCACCCAAAGTAACAATATGGATTTTGGTGGTGGCACCGGCGGTGGCGGTGGTGCGAGCGGCACTTATTAAGATTTGATTTTCAGTACCATAAAAAACAAAAGGGTCCCGGGATATACACCCGGGACCCTTTTTGCTATCTAAAAGAAAATAAAAGGCATAAAAAAAGCCTGACCAGTATTCTGATCAGGCTTTGAGCGGAAGACCGGGCTCGAACCGGCCACCCCGACCTTGGCAAGGTCGTGCTCTACCAAATGAGCTACTTCCGCAGGAAAATAAGAACTTTAATATATATCGATCTCATTTACAGATCAATATCAAACTGGAGCGGAAGACCGGGCTCGAACCGGCCACCCCGACCTTGGCAAGGTCGTGCTCTACCAAATGAGCTACTTCCGCAGAAAAAAAAGAACATTCAAGCGATAACGATCTTTTACGATCAATATCTAAACTGGAGCGGAAGACCGGGCTCGAACCGGCCACCCCGACCTTGGCAAGGTCGTGCTCTACCAAATGAGCTACTTCCGCATATCTGTTAAGATCTTTCCAACAATTGTAACTGATTGTTACTGTTTCAGGTATTCCCTTTTTTCGTTGGGATTGCAAAGATAGGAAACGAGATCAATTCACAAATTTTTTTTTCATCTTTTTTGAAAAAATTTCTCACACCCATTTAAACAAGCAAGCTCAAACACTCCACAGTACAGTGTTTGAGCTTGTAAAAAAAATTATTGATTTATCTTCACAAAGATGTAATTGGCTTGGAATGATTCGTCAAAACGATCTTTTTCTTCGTTTTCTTCTTCTTATTCCACCACACATAGAAGCCCGTTACCGGCAACGATGCACAGATCAGACTCACAATAAACGCAATAATTTTTCCAGGGATACCTCCTATCGCTCCCACATGAATATCGTAATTCATCCGGATCAGTTTTTCCCCGGCATTCTTATTTTTAAAATTATTTCGCTCCAGTAACTTACCTGAATACTGATCAAACTTCAGCTCATCATTGCCGTAATATACTTCTTTGCCGTAGTACGCGCCTATAGTATTGGGTGCCGTACCGCCGCCACCGCCATAAACATAAAAACGCCTGGCGCCAGGTAATAGCTTCCTGGCCGCAGCAAAGGAAATATCCAGCGCCTTCGGTACTGCACTGCTTTTCAGCGTCGTATCAGAAACGGCTGCAGATGCTGCCGGTGGTGTTACCGAACGGGATGCCACCACATATACGGTCGCCTCAAACCAGCTGAAAGCCCATACCATACCGGTTAATGCCAGCACCAACGCAATAGCCAGGGCATAAAATCCGAGTACATTATGAAGGTCGTAATTGAGCCGCTTGAAACCAGCTTTCCACTTTACCTTAAAACTCTGGTCCCGCGTAGCTTTGCTCCATTTTTTCGGCCACCACAATACCAGGCCGGTGATCAGCAATATCACGAAAATAAAGGTACTCCAGCCCACAATCGGCTGGCCATAAGGCGTATTCAGCAATAAACTCCAATGGATATATTTTACGATCGCAAAGAAATTGTGCTTAAAATCAATTACACCGGTAACCACTCCTGTATAAGGATTTACATACACCATTTTGTAGTATTCTATTGCGCCGAAATAAGTGATAGCGGTGTCATTTCCTTTGTAGGTATAAAACTCCCAGGCTCTGTCCGGGTCGGTAAAGGCAGTAGTTCCTGAAATAGGCATATCCGGACCCAATGCTTCCTGTGCCCTGGAGGTGAGGGTGGTAAGCGGTAAAACAGGGGTTGCCGCAGGCTGCACAAACATGGTATCCTTATAATACCACTCGTTGATCTCTTTCTGAAATACATACAAACAGCCTGTAACAGCTATTATCAGCACAATAATACCTGATGCAAGCCCCAGCCAGAGGTGAAGCCAGTCTATTACTTTGCGGACAGGCGATTTGCCCCGTTTAGTATCTTTTTTACCCTTTCTTCTGAACATATACTTTTCCGAAAATCAGCTGATTTGAAAATCCGTATAAAAATCACGCTAATCGCAGACAATCATTAATCACATCGGGAAATAGATTTCCTATATCGGGAAAATAAAAAAAGCCTCCCGGAACTCCGGAAGGCTAAGGCGATAATTATGTTGAAGCGATTCGCTTATTTATATTTTGGATTGTAGAGTGTGTTCTCAGGAACAACTACATCTGGCTTACCTGGATAATGGTGCTTGTAGAGCTGATAGCAACCGCCCAGCATAAAAGCCACCATGCAAAACAGTTGTACATAAAATATGAAGCGGGAAGTTGATACCCTGTCCAGGGTTACGTCATTCGTATTCTCTACGGTGTTTTCTACTGTATTGTGTTCCATGTTCAGTTTATTTCCGTTGCAAACTTACATCAAGTAAGATAATAATCAAAGTAAATATTTAAAAAATCGTCCGGAAAACGCTCCTAATGTTTCAGCTCTGAAAACTTCTTATGTTGCAGGAAGTAGTACCTCCAGATCATAATACCGTGGAAAACCCCTTTCAGCGTCATCAGCTTTACATCCGGCAAATCGTCCTTTTTTACATAGTTTTTGCGCCACTTGCGGTAGTCGAGATACGCCCGCCAGATAGCTTTCATGTCCTTAGGCTTACCTGCGGCCAGGCTTTTCATCGCCGCCAGGATGTCCAGGAAAAAGCGCTGCGACAATACAATCCAGCGATCTTCGGTATGAAGGTTTTTCCAGAGCATCATCAGGTTATTCCTGAAATTCAGGTATAGTTTACGGGGATTTCCCTGTGGCAGGCTGCCGCCGCCCACATGGTAAACTTTTGAATCCGGGCAGTAGCATATCCTGTAACCGGCACGTTGCAGGCGCCAGCAGAGGTCTACCTCTTCCATATGCGCGAAAAAGTCGGCATCGAAGCCGCCTACCTCATGAAAACACTTAGCGCGGATAAACAGCGCCGCTCCGGTTGCCCAGAAAATATCCTGTGCATCGTCGTACTGGCCCAGGTCCTTCTCTGTAGTATATAATATCCTGCCACGGCAGAAGGTATATCCCAGGATATCCATCCAGCCGCCGGCAGCACCGGCATATTCAAACTCATCTTTATGGTGCCAGGAACGCATCTTAGGCTGACAGGCAGCGATCTGATCGCTGGTCTGCATTAGGGCCACCACCGGTTCTATCCAACCTGGCTCCACTTCTACGTCCTGGTTCAGCAAAACATAAATATCCGCTTCCACATGCTGTAAAGCCTCGTTATAACCGCCGGCAAACCCATCGTTGCCAGGGTTTCGGATAATCCGTATCTGCGGATAATGCTGCTCCACAAACGCAACACTGTCGTCCGTAGACGCATTGTCCGCAATGATCAGCTGCAAATTACTGTAGGTAGACTGGCAAACTGATGGTAAAAACTGCTCCAGGAAAGACTTACCGTTCCAATTTAGAATTACAACGGCTACTGATGGCAATACGGGCAACTGTTATTACGTTTATGCGTGAATAATATTTTAAGCGATGCAAATATGCAACAATCAATTTTAATATTTGCAACCATTTGTGGAATCGCTGATGCGGAATATGCCTTAAATTAGGAGTATGTTTAAACAGTTTTTAGGCTGGAAGTTTGTGCTGGTCACCGTAGCAGTAGCAATTATCGTTGCTACCATATGGTTTGTGAGTAACCTGTCGTCCAAAATCCAGGATGAAGAAAGAAAAAAAGTAGCTACCTGGGTAGAAGCATACCGGGAGCTGTTGAAAGCCAGCCCGGATGCCAATATTAACCTGGCCACGGAAATTGTTACCACCAACACCACCATCCCGCTTATCCAGACAGATGCCGCGGGCAATATCATTGACAGCCGAAATATAGATACATCTAAAATTGCCCAGAACCCAACTTATCTCCACGAACAGCTGCTGACTTTTGGCAAACAGCATCCACCGTTTATCATGGAAGTAAATGCCCAGGAGAAAACCTATAACTATATCTATTACGGCGATTCTGTTATTCTGAAACAGGTAAAATATTATCCTTACATACAGTTATTGGTGGTCGCCTTATTTATTGGCGCTGTTTTATTTGCACTGTCCAGCACCAACAGGGCCACACAAAACCTGGTATGGGTGGGCCTTGCCAAGGAAACTGCCCATCAGCTGGGCACGCCGTTGTCGTCCATAGAAGCCTGGCTGGAAATCCTGCGCGATAACGAAGCCAATGCACCTTTTGTAAATGAACTCAGTAAAGACCTGGACCGCCTCAAGCTCATCACCGACCGTTTTTCTAAAATAGGCAGTGTCCCTAGTCTGGAAGAAAAAGATCTTATCCTGCAAATCCAGAATATGGCTGCGTATATCCGCAGACGTGCCCCGCAACGTGTACAGATATCCGTACATCATAAAGAACAGGAATTGCCCGCCATGATCTCTCCCCCACTGTTCGACTGGGTAATCGAGAATCTGCTGAAAAACGCGCTGGACGCCATGGAAGGGAAAGGAAAAATAGATATCTCAATAGAAAATTATGCAACCTATATCACCATTGATGTTGCAGATACCGGCAAGGGAATTCCGAAAAGTAATCTCGATAAAATATTCAAACCAGGTTTCAGTACCCGCAAAAGAGGCTGGGGGCTTGGACTTTCACTGGCCAAGCGTATTATTGAAGACTATCACAAAGGCCGCCTGACAGTAAAAAATTCAGAAGTAAATAAGGGAACTACCTTCCGTATTCTGTTGCGGAAATAAACTTTTTTAGAAAAATGAATAAATAAATTTGTTTATTTCAAAAAAGCCCTTACTTTTGCACTCCCTTCTACCAGATGCGAAGGTGGCGAAATTGGTAGACGCGCTACTTTGAGGTGGTAGTGCCTGAAAGGGCTTGGGAGTTCGAATCTCCTCCTTCGCACCAAAATTTAAAAGGCTAAAAAGCAGGTCCGCTTTTTAGCCTTTTTTCATTTAAGGATGTTTACAAAATTGTATAACGTTTTTGGGTGATCAAAAGATTTTAATTAGAATTGTAAAATCTTATTCCCGATAGCCCCTGAAATAATTCAAGCTATCGGGTTTCGTTTTTAATAGAAACACTGCAATTGCAGCCCGGCAACTACTTAAATAAATTCAATCTTTGCCAACTCTCTCCCCAACTGCCTTACCCCTTCCAATATTTTATCTGTTTGTTTTTCGGAAGGCTTCTTAATTCCATTTGCATACTGAGACAACAACGATTGACTCATGCCAATACGCTCTGCCAATGCTTTGGCGTTAATAATTTTGTAGAACTCAAAAAACTGCCTGACATCTAATACCAATGAGATATCATTCTCCTTAACTACTTTCTTGCCAATTTCACTTAAATAAAGATTTGTGGCATCTAATACATTTTTCCTTAACTGTTCGATGTTTTCAGCCGTTGTACCTACCGGATATTTATCGAAATCATTTGCATAGGCTGAATATCCGGTTGTTGTTTTTTCTACTACAAACACGATGCTTTTCATGGTAGTATTGTTTTAAATTTTTATAATTAGACACAGAAGACTTATCTTAATTCCGCCTGTTTTAGAATTTTATTCACCAATCCGCTTCCCATTTCAGCACTGCCATGATCAGAAAAAACGATCTCTCCTTCCTTCTCCGGATGCGCGAGAACTTTATGGCTTCCTTTACCTTCCCTCTTTACATACCAACCATCTTTTTTTAAGATTCTCCATAATTCATTACAAGTCATACATTTCTTTTATTACGACTAATTACTCCTACTAAGGTAATATATTTATTACAAAAAAATAAAAATAAAGTAATATTTTTATTACCAATATTTATCTTAAAAACATTATCCACATTAAGAGGATAAACTAAAGCTCATCCCAACATTCTAAGTCCTATCTTTACGTAATATATTTTTGGTATTATGGGTACAGCAATCACTTGTCCGAGTTGCAAACATCAATTTGTAATGGAAGACGCCTTCGCAGCGGATATAGAGAAAGAAATGCGTGGTAAGATGGAGTCCGAATGGCGGAAGAGATTGGAATCTCTTCAGTCAGAGAAGAATTCCCTGCTGTCTGAAAGAAGTAAAATTGCCGCAGAACGCCAGCAGATCGAAGCCCAACGCATTCAGCAGGAGGAGGAGATCACCAAAAGAGTGCAACTGGAAAAACAACAGCTGCGCGAGTCTCTTTCTGAAGAATTACGCAAAACGATCGTTGCTGATTTCGACAACCAGGTACGTATGCTCAGAGAAGCCAACCTCGAACAGGAAGCCAAACTGAGTGCCGCACGCCAGAAAGAACTGGACTTCCTGCGTAAAGAACAGGAACTGAAAAATAAAGAAACAGAACTCGAAATATCCCTGGAACGTAAGCTCATGGAGAGTCGCGCCGAACTCTCAGAACTTATCCGCAAGGAAGAAGCAGAGCGTAACGCACTTAAAGACACCGAGCACCAGCTACGTTTACGTGAACTGGAAAAACAACTGGAAGACCAACGCAAACTCGCCGAAGAAATGAAACGCAGAGCCGAACAAGGTTCTATGCAATTACAGGGAGAAGTACAGGAACTCGTTCTGGAAGAAATGTTACGCCATAGCTTTCCTTTCGATGAAGTAAACCCTGTAGGCAAAGGCGTTCGCGGGGCAGATTGTATTCAGCTCGTGAAAAACCGCTTCGGACAGGAATGTGGCCGCATTATCTACGAGAGCAAGCGCACCAAGGAATTTACCGAAGGCTGGATTGAAAAATTAAAAGCAGATATGCGTAGCCAGGGCATCGATGTGGCCATCCTTGTTACGCAAACCATGCCACGCGGCATGGACAAATTCGGGGAACGAGACGGCATCTGGATCTGTACCTTCGCTGAAGTGAAAGCCCTCGCTCATGTACTCAGGGATGGTATCATCAAGGTTTTCAGCGCACTCAATACACAGGAAAACAAAGGCGACAAAATGCATATGCTCTACGCTTATCTCACCAGCGGCGAATTTGCCGAACAGTGGAAAGCCATCAGAGAAGGGTTCATGTCGCTCAAAATCTCTATACAAAAAGAACGTGATGCCATGGAAAAAATCTGGAAGGCACGCGAAAAACAACTCGAAAAAGTATTACTCAATGCTGCGCATATCAAAGGATCTATCGAAGGCATCGCCGGCAGCGATTCCGTAGATCTCAAACTCCTCGAAGATGCAGCAGACGAATTTCTCGATTAATACATTTCAATAAAAAATAATAAAACCTCTCCCGTTTCCAAAGTATCCGGGTAAGGCCCTGCTACCGGTTGTCAGCCAAAACTGTCATCCGTGTATCAATATTCATTAAAATTATCCTAATATATAAATTAGTATTAATTTAGTCAATCTTTCATACTTATTAAAAGACCTATGCATAATCAGGAGTCATCCTATAAGGCTATAATTTTTGATCTCGGCGCAGTACTAATAGACTGGAATCCACGTTACCTCTACCGCAAAATTTTTTCTACTGAAGATGAAATGGAACAGTTCCTGGAAGAAATATGCACATCAGACTGGAATGAAGAACAGGATGCAGGAAGATCGCTGCTGGATGGGACTGAAATGCTGATACAGCAATTCCCTTCATTTGAGGCGCAAATACGGGCTTATTATGGCAGATGGAAGGAAATGCTGGGTGGCGAAATCAGCGATACCGTAGCACTGTTAAAAGAATTAAAAGACAGTGGTAAATATAAGCTGTACGCTTTAACAAACTGGTCTAATGAAACGTTTCCGCTTGCATTAATGCAATACCAGTTTTTACAATGGTTTGACGGTATTGTGGTTTCAGGAAGAGAAAAACAACGTAAACCCGCCCATTCTTTCTTCCAGCTTTTACTGGAAAGGTACCAGGAAAATGCTGCAGAAGCACTTTTTATCGATGATAATCTGCGCAATGTAAATGCAGCAAAAAATATGGGTATAGAAAGCATACATTTTCTGAATGCACCACAGCTGAAATCCGAGCTGATGAATAAAAAAATTCTGAATTAACACTTCAACATAATATGTAATCAACTACAGTTGTTAACCCATTTTTCATTTTAGGATTACGTTAACAGTTCTGCGCTAAACCTGCTGTAACTTTCCCCTATCTAAAGCGTTGAACAATAAAGGAAACGCGAATACACCGTATGCCGGCCGGCACTCCATTCTCACGACATTCATTAAATGCCGTTGACCCGTTTCGTTTAGCTATTTAGCAATCGAAAAGAAACCATAATTAGAAATTAATACGATAGGATTATGAAAAGAACAATCTATTTACTCAGCAGTATTGCTGCCATCGTGGCAATAGTGTCATTCAGTGGTTGTGGCAAGGACCCGTTGAAGGATATGACACCTGAGGAGTCCAGGATTTATATTACGAACCACGATAGCCAGACAAACTTCAAATCATACGCCACCTTCAGCATTGTAGACTCCGTTGCTGTTCTGACCAACACTTCAGACAGTACCAAAAAAGCACTGACAGATTACGACAAACAGCTGATCGCCTCTGTTACTGCGGCCATGCAGGAAAGAGGCTATACACTCGTCGGCAAGAATGCTAAACCAGACCTTGGTATTAACCTCACCCGTATCGACAACACCTTCTATACTACAGGCTGGAACCCTGGCTGGTGGGGTGGATACTGGGATCCTGGCTACTGGGGTTACCCAGGCTTTGGATGGTACTATCCACCTTATTACCAGGTGTACCAGGTAAGAGAAAGACAAACTGCCATCGACCTTTTCGATTTGAAAAATCCAGGCACCAACAATCAGCTGACCGCTGTATGGAACTCACTCTGGAGAGGTACAAACGTATGGACAACCAGCAATGTACCAAGTATGGTACAGGCTTCTTTTGCCCAGTCTCCTTACCTCACCAACAAGTAATGATGTATCAAATCGATGAACCTTAAAATGATTGGAAAGATGAAAAAGATAAAAAACTGGATATTGATTTTTGCAGGCTGTCTGGCAACCCAGGCCGTTGCTGCACAGGTACGTCCGCCATTATCGATTGATGTGAACTATTCCATCGCGCAGCCAATAGGATCTCTCAAAGACTATACTAATAAAACCAGCTTCCGCGGTTGGAGCGCCGGACTGCAATATATGCTGAATGACCAGTTGTCTGTAGGACTCCGAACAGGATTCCAGGACTACTACGAACGCTTACCACGTGCCGTATATCCTGATAAAATCGGTGATGTATCTGCCGTACAAACACGTACCCTGCAGGTAATTCCTATCCAGGCAACCATAGGATGGGCCTTTACCAAACCTGATAAAGCCGTCATCCCCTACGCTTCCGTTGGTATCGGTGTTGCCAATATGGATTACAAAAAATACTGGGGAGAATTCGTAGAGTCCGACAATAGCTGGAGATTTCTGGTAAGCCCTGAAATTGGAATCAACGTGCCTTTCGGCAAAGCTTCTCCCCTGTTGTTTAACGCCAATGTCAGATACAATTATGCACCTTATAAAGTGGGCGACCTCACCAATTTCCAGTCAATACAAGGGAATATTGGGCTGAAGTTCCACCTCAACTAAGTATTTTATCCATATTCTAAGAAGGAAAATGTGAGAATGGTTCCCGTAGTCTCTAATAAAGGCTGCGGGATTTTTTTTATTCATCCCGCAATTAATTGTTGAGCAAACGTAAGCCGAATTGCTTCGTATAGGCTTCCTGTATAGTACCATCTTTGGCACGATAGATATATAATGCTTCAAGGCCGTATTCCGGGTGCTTTTCCAGCCACTGCAACCCTTCTGTCACTCCCATCAGTATCAGCGGGTTATCAAAGGCATCTGCTGTAAAGCAATCTTTTGCCAGTACAGTCACACTGATGATGTTATTATGTAAAGCCTCTCCTGTTAAAGGATTGATGGTATGTGCAAAACGTGTCTTTCCCTGATCGAAGAACCGGCGGTAATTACCACTGGTAGCAATCCCTTCGGCTGCCAGCCGAACGATGCCCTGTACAGGCTCATAAGTGGTATCGCCCGGTGATGGCCGCTCTACACCTACGCTCCAACGCTTATGCTGCACATTATATCCCCGCGCACACAACTCTCCTCCCACATCTACCAGGTAATCCCTTATACCAGCCGCATCAAGAAATCTACCTATAACATCCACCGTATAGCCCTGCGCGATGCCATTACAATCGATTTGTACCCCTTTTTTAAGGGCAAACAGCGTATTTCCCTTTACCCGGAGGTAACGACTGCCAATATAGGGCATGGTCGCCTTTATGCTATCCGCAGGCGGTATTCCTTTAAAGGATGGTTTAGTTACGCCAAAACCCCAGAGATACACCAGTGGCTTCACGGTAATATCAAAAAGCCCGGCCGTCGCCTTATTGGCAAACAGCGCCTTTTCCACTACCCGCTGCATATGTTCATCCATATTCACTTTCCCGGTTTCATTAAACTGGTTGATCAGCGAATGCGGCTGGTACAGCGATAAAGAATGATCAATGACCTTAAATAGGGAGTCGATACGGGATTGCAGACTGGCAGTATCTGCCGAAAGATATTTTACGATATAGTAAGTGCCCTGTGCTTTTCCTTCACAACTTATCAATTGCACCCTGGCAGTATCAGCCGTGGCAGCAGATACGCGACATACGTTGGCAATCAGTAAAATCAATAAAAAAACAGAAAGTCGGGATAGTATTTTTTTCATAATAGATGTTCACTTCAGCTGCATGGAATGCGCTAAAGATAAAAAGACAATTGAGCTAATCCAATAAAGCCGCCGATTATTTAAAGGCATCGAGGCCGGTAACATCCATACCGGTGATCAGCAGATGTATTTCATGGGTACCCTCGTAGGTGATAACACTTTCCAGGTTCATCATATGGCGCATCACCGGGAATTCGCCGGTAATACCCATTCCTCCCAGTATCTGACGGGCATCTCTGGCTATTTGTGTAGCCACGGCACAGGAATTTCGTTTAGCCATGGAAATTTGCGCCGGCGTTGCCTTGCCCTGGTTTTTCAGTACGCCTAATCTCCAGTTCAACAGCTGGGCCTTGGTAATCTCAGTGATCATCTCCGCTAATTTCTTCTGCGTAAGCTGAAATCCGGCAATTGGCTTACCAAACTGAATACGTTCTTTTGCATAGCGCAAAGCAATATCATAACAGTCCATCGCGGCGCCAATTACGCCCCAGGCAATGCCAAAGCGCGCTGATGATAAGCAGGACAATGGCCCTTTCAGCCCGGTTACGCCCGGTAAAATATTTTCTTTTGGCACTCTTACATTATCAAAAACGAGCTCGCCGGTAGCACTGGCCCTCAGGCTCCACTTACCTTTCGTTTCCGGTGTGGTAAAGCCTTCCATGCCACGTTCTACGATGATGCCCTGGATTTTTCCGGCTTCATTTTTCGCCCACACCACCGCAATATCTGCAAAAGGTGCATTGGATATCCACATCTTGGCGCCGTTCAGGATCACATGGTCGCCATCTTCCCTGAAATTGGTAATCATACCTGCGGGATTGGAACCGTGATCTGGTTCTGTAAGTCCAAAACAACCCATATACTCACCAGTGGCCAGTTTGGGAAGATACCACTGCTTCTGTGCCTCACTGCCAAAAGCATAGATAGGATACATAACCAATGAGCCCTGTACAGACGCAGTAGAACGTATGCCGCTATCTCCGCGTTCCAGCTCCTGCATCATCAGGCCATAAGAGATATAGTCAAGACCTGCACCACCATATGTTGCCGGGATAGTAGGCCCGAAACATCCCAGGTTTCCAAGTCCGGGAATTATCTGTGCAGGAAATTTAGCTTCCTGGGCGCAATCTTCAATGATCGGGGAAATTTCTTTCTTTACCCACTGCCTTACAGCATCGCGGATCAACAGGTGTTCCTCCGTTAACAGGTCGTCTACAGCATAATAGTCCGGGGACTGGAAGAGGTCTTGCAACATAAACGTGAATTTTGGCTATCAGCAATATAATGAGTTATCCTGATATCAGCACATGGATTAAATTTTTGTCATTAACAATCTCGCTTACAATATGTTAGTAGATTAGTAACAAATTCGATTGTCATGGCAAGCAAGGTTATACCCGCTGTATTTCTGTTATGTTTTCTAATCGTAGTTATCGTTTCTTTCCGTCCTTCTCCATTCCCTATCCCTGCATTGTCGGCGTTTCTTAGCGCTAAATTTAACACAGACGGGCAAAGCCCGGACATGAAAAAATACTGGATAGTATTTTTAAAAAGAGGCCCGCACCCTGATATTGATGCACAGGAAGCGCAGGCATTACAGCAATTGCATCTGAAAAATATAGGCAGACTCTCCAAAGAAGGAAAAATTATTGTCTCCGGCCCCTTCGGTGATACCGGTACCATACGTGGACTTTATATCCTGGATTGCAAAGACAGTATGGAGGCAGAACGCCTTGTAAACACTGACCCCGCGGTAAAAGCAGGTAGGCTAACCTACGAAATCAGGTCCTGGTGGACCAGTAAAAAGAGCTGTGTATTTAAATAAAAAACGCAGTCGTGCTGTGTAGCAAAACTGCGTTTTAAAAATTTATAAAGATGTCCTGTAGTATGCTGTAATTACAGTGTACCAGCGGCTGACTGACTCAGATAAGTCGCCATTTCCAGCTGATATTGCTTCGCTACTTTTCTTGCTTCTTCGGCAAAATCCTCACCATTACCGGCGTAGATAATTGCACGGCTTGCATTCACGAGCAGGCCACAATCTTTGTTCATCGCCTGTCTGGAGATTTCTTCCAGACTACCACCCTGCGCACCAACACCTGGTACGAGGAAGAAGTTGTCTGGCGCCAGTTTACGGATATGCCCCAGTTGTGACGACTGTGTAGCACCTACCACAAACATCAGGTTATCTGGCGTACCCCATTGCATACCTGCTTTCAATACTTTTTCAAAGAGATATTCCCCGTCTGTTTTCAGCATCTGAAAGTCCTGGCTTCCTTCGTTGGAGGTAAGACCCAGCATGATAGCCCATTTCTCAGGAAACTGCAGGAATGGTTCTACGCTATCGCGGCCCATGTAAGGCGCTACGGTAACAGAATCAAATTTGTAGGTATCGAAGAATGTTTTCGCATATTGCGTAGAGGTATTGCCGATATCCCCTCTTTTTGCATCTGCAATGGTGAAGATACCGGAAGGAATGTACTCAACGGTACGTTGCAGGCTTTCCCAGCCGCGAATACCCATACTTTCATAAAATGCTGTATTGATCTTGTAGGCAACCGCCAGATCTTTGGTAGCATCAATGATCGCTTTGTTAAAGGCAAACACCGGATCTGCGTGAGATAGCAGGTGTTTTGGGATCTTTTGCATGTCCGTGTCCAATCCTACACACAGATAAGATTGTCTTTCCTTAATCAGATTTACCAATTCCTGTCTATTCATAGTCGGTTTTATTTGGGGCGCAAAGGTAAGCAAAATCAGCCCAATTAAAGATATTTCATTTTCAGCTGATAACTATTTGATGCCGGAATCCTTTTTATCTCCGGCCTGTGGCCTTCTGACTTCCATTTCAGCGGCTATTCTTGCATCAAATTCATGATCTCTCTCCTTCAGATGATCTACTACGCTGCAAAAATCCTTATCATTTTTATTATTACTCAATTTATAATTTGCATTAATATCTCGTACTGTTGTTTCAAATCCAACAACTGCTTTCAGGTTATTTTCAAAATATTTATGATCTATATCATTAATATGTACAGGGCATTTAGAAGCTGCTTCATAATGATCGACCAATTGTTCCAGGTTTTTCCTCAGTTCATCTTCCGATAATATTCTTGTTTTACCATGTATGTGAACAGCCATATAGTTCCAGGTAGGAATTCTGTCTTTCTCATACCATGAAGCAGAAACGTAGGCATGCGGCGCAGAGAATACTATCAGGGTGTCATTTTTTTCAAAGTACTGCCATTGCGGGTTTACTTTGGCAATGTGCCCCTGCAGCACAAAATTGCCTGGTGATTTTTCAATCAGGGAAACAGGGATATGCGTAGCATGTGGTACACCCTGCTCGTCGGTATTCACGATCAATGCGAAGCTGAATTCACGCATGAAGGCTGCTATCTTGCTCCAGTCTGTTTCTCTGTTAATTTTTGCGGTATACATATTACGGGATTATGTGGTGAATATTAAACAGTAAAAATTAAGGGAAGATATAGTCGGGTTGGCATTGCTGGGGTTAAATCAGACTGACCGGGCAGTTGCCTTTCCGGTCAGTCGGGAAAATATTTATTGGTGGTAGTTATTAAACTACAATATCTACAATTTTGGTAGGTGCGATATTCGCGTTACGCATGGCTACGGCACGTGCGGTAGCACCAGCGATATCCAGGAAAGCCTTACGGGTGGCTTTATCATCTTGTGTCATGATAGGCTCGCCGTAATCACCACCTTCACGGATGCTCTGTACCAATGGAATTTCGCCCAGGAAAGGAATTTCCAGTTCGTCTGCCAGTTTACGGCCACCGTGTTTTCCGAAGATATAGTATTTATTTTCAGGCAGTTCAGCAGGCGTGAAATATGCCATATTTTCTACCAGTCCGAGGATAGGTACATTGATTTGTTTACCCTGGAACATAGCGATACCTTTTTTAGCATCTGCCAGTGCCACATCCTGCGGCGTGGTAACGATTACGGCGCCGGTGATAGGAACGGTTTGTACGAGGGTCAGGTGAATATCACCGGTACCAGGAGGCATGTCGATAACCAGGTAATCCAGTTCACCCCAGTGAACATCGGTTACAAACTGGCGTAAAGCGCTGCTGGCCATAGGTCCGCGCCAAACCACTGCTTCTCTTTCGTCGATGAGGAGGCCGATAGACATAAATTTAATCCCCCATTTTTCCATAGGTTCGATCATGCCTTTACCGTCTACGCTTACCATCATCGGGCGTTCGCCGCGAACACCGAACATAATAGGCACGGAAGGTCCATAGATGTCAGCATCCATCAGGCCTACACGGGCACCATCGCGGCCCAGTGCCAGGGCGAGGTTTGCTGCCACGGTTGATTTACCTACGCCTCCTTTACCGGAAGCCACTACGATAATATTCTTAACATTAGGAAGGGCGCCCTGTCCATTGTTACGTTTGCTGCTTACATTGGCGGTCATCACCACTTCTACCTCTGCATCCTTGCTCACCAGCATGTGAATAGCATTCACACAGGCGTTGCGGATCAGGTCTTTCAAAGGACAGGCAGGAGTAGTCAGTACAACCGTAAATTTCACCTTATTGCCATTGATCTCTATATCTTTCACCATGTTCAACGTCACCAGATCCTTACCTAAATCAGGTTCTTCTACGTTGCTCAGGGCCTTTAAAATCTGCTCTTTCGTCATCATAAATTGTTGTTAAATTAGATTCCAGACTGCAAAGTTAACCCAAATGGGCCTTAATTTACAACTCTGATTTGCTTCTCTCTAACTGTCGGGAAGCATGATCATAATACTTAAAATAATTTCTATATCTTAGAGCGGTAATGCAGCACAAGAGTTCCTACAGACTGTCACTACTTATCGTATTCCTTTTATCTCCTTTCCTGTTACAGGCGCAGATAACGGAATTCAAAGACAGCATTATTCAGATTTCCGGTATTACTATGACTGCAGATAGTCTGAAGGCTATCCCTGCAGTTAGTATTATAGTACGAGGCCAAAGCAGAGGTACGATCGCCAACAGGCAGGGTGTATTCTCTATTGTGGCCTTTAAGGGTGACACCCTTACTTTTAGTGCCGTTGGCTTTAAGAAGAAAAATTATACCATTCCTGCCACACTGCCCGGTAATGCCTATTCACTGATACAGCTGATGGTGGAAGATACGACCTATCTCCCGGCCACTATTATCCGGCCTTATCCTACCAGGGAAGAATTTGAGCGTGCATTTGCCAGTATGGATATTCCAGACGATGCATACGAAATAGCGCGAAAAAATACCGAAGCAGGCCGATTACGTGCCCTCGCCCGCGTTACACCTGTAGATGGCCGCGAAGCCACCAACATGTACATGAAACGTCAGGCCGCATCACTTTACTACGCCGGCCAGCCACCTCCGCAGAATATCTTTAACCCGCTCGCATGGGCACAATTCATACAAGCCTGGAAACGAGGGGATTTCAAGAACAAAGACGATAATTAGCCCGTTTATTCGTTTATTTGTTAAGCTATTAGCTCCAGATAAACGAATAAACAGATTCATACACCATGTCGTACGTTATGCAAAAAGTCGCAGTCATAGGCGCCGGTACTATGGGAAATGGTATTGCGCATGTATTCGCTCAGAACGGATTTTCAGTAAACCTTGTTGATGTCTCAGAAGCTGCCCTCCAGAAGGCGCAGCAAACTATTGCCAAAAACCTGGATCGTCAGGTAACCAAAGGCTCTATCACAGAAGATGTCAAAACACAAACACTGGCCAACATCAGCCTCCACACCGACCTACCTTCCGGTGTCAGCGATGCAGACCTCGTTGTGGAAGCCGCCACTGAAAATATTAACCTGAAGCTGAAAATCTTCCAGGACCTCGACCAGCACGCCAAACCAGGCACCATACTGGCTACCAATACTTCTTCCATCTCTATTACAAAAATTGCCGCGGCTACCAAACGCCCCGGAAAAGTAATAGGCATGCACTTCATGAACCCTGTACCAGTCATGAAACTGGTTGAGATCATCAATGGCTATGCTACCGAAAAAGAAGTCACCACCACTATCGTTGCACTTTCAGAGAAACTGGGCAAAGTACCCTGCGTAGTAAACGACTACCCGGGCTTTATCGCCAACCGTATCCTGATGCCAATGATCAACGAAGCCATCTACTCCCTCTTTGAAGGTGTAGCCGGCGTGGCTGAGATTGATACCGTCATGAAACTGGGAATGGCCCATCCGATGGGACCTTTACAGCTGGCCGATTTCATCGGACTGGATGTATGCCTCTCTATCCTCAACGTATTGCATGATGGATTCGGTAATCCTAAATATGCTCCTTGTCCGTTACTGGTAAACATGGTAACAGCCGGTTACCTGGGAGCCAAAAGCGGTGAAGGGTTTTATAAGTATACCGCCGGTAGTAAAGACCTCGTGGTAAGCGATCGATTCTCCCGTTAAAAATTATTATATTCGAAAGCGAACGACAACTGTACCAAAAACGGACAGTTGTCGTTCGCTTTTTTATTTTATCCTGTTGGTTATCAACACCCTTTATCTCTGGCACCCCGTTAGTACGCTCACCTGTATCCCTTCAGGGGTTTAATTCATCGCATATGATCAACAACTATATTAAAGTAGCATACCGTAATATGCGCAACAACAAAGGGTTTAGCGTAATAAATATCCTGGGACTGGCTACAGGACTGGCCGTAGCACTGATCATAGGGTTGTGGGCCTATCATGAAGCCTCTTTTGATAGCCAGGTGCCGGAACAAGATAGGGTATTCCAGGTAAGAAGGAACTTCGACAGCAATGGGGAAATACTCAACTTCAAGGCAGTATCCCTGAAACTGGGAGCCACGCTCAAGTCTGCCATGCCAGAAATTGAATACCTCGCCGAAACCGACTGGATGGGTTTTCATAACCTCAAAGCTGGTGAAAAAAAGTTAGTACTGGACGGTGCGCATGTAGCCGATGATTTCCTGCACATCTTCCAATATCCACTTATACAAGGTGATATCAATACTGTTTTTCAAGACCCCAACAGCATCATACTCACGCAATCCGCTGCCAAAGCCCTTTTCGGTAGTGATGACCCCATCGGGAAAGTTGTTCGCGTCGATAATACCGATAACCTGACAGTGACGGGTATACTTAAAGATCTTCCTGAAAATTCAACCTTTCGGTTTAAATACCTGATGACGATGCGCCGTATGGAGCAGGCATATGAATATGTGAGAAATAGCAGAAATAGCGGGTATGGCAACAATGGCTTCCAGGAGTTCGTCAAACTGAAGCCTGGCGTTAATCTGGAACAATTTGCCGCCAAGATCAAAGACATAGAAAAGACAGAAACCGCCTCCGAAAATGCCATGCGCTCGGATGTAGTGTTACAGCCCATATCGCGTTGGCATTTGTATGGTAAATATGAGAACGGTAAAGATGCGGGCGGCCTCATTGATAATATTCGCACGGCCTGCGTCGTGGGCCTCCTGGTATTACTGATTGCCTGCATCAACTTTATTAATCTCTCCACTGCTCGCTCTTCCAAGCGTGCAAAAGAAGTAGGTATTCGTAAGGCAATAGGTGCCGAACAGCAATTCCTGATCTTCCAGTTCCTGGTAGAATCCTTTGTTACTACACTGATAGCCGCTGTTATAGCCTTTATGCTGGCTATGCTGGCACTTCCGCTGTTCAACCGGATCACTACCACTACGGTACCAATTCCTTTTTCATCACCCTGGCTGTATATAATACTGATATCGGCAGTGGTAATAGTGAGTATCATTGCCGGAGCAAGGCCCGCCTTCATTCTCTCCTCATTCCGGCCGGTGAAGATCCTTAAAGGCATGCGGACAGGCAAAACCAGTAGTAATTCCAGGAGAGCATTGGTAATTGCGCAATTCACCTGTTCGATCGCCCTGATCATCGCCACCATCGTGATTCACAACCAGATAGACTATGCACGTAACAGGTCTGCCGGCTATGATAAAGACATGCTCATTCAGACCAGGCTTCCGAAGGAAATAGCTAATCATTTCGACGCTTTCCGCAATCAGCTGCTGCAAACCGGTGTAGTTACCAATCTTACTGCCTCTTCCTCCCCTGTAACGGATGTTTATGCCCATAACGACCTGGATGATTTCCCTGGTAAGCTGCCTGGAGAAACCGTTGAAATGGGGGTTTTTAATGTATATGATAATTATTTCCAGACAGCCGGTATGAAAATAATAGCCGGACGTGATTTCCACGCCAGCGCCACTGACAGCCAGTCGGTAATACTGAATGAAGCTGCTGTAAAGCGCCTGCGGTTGAACAATCCGGTAAACCAGGTTATCACCTGGAATGACCGTCGTTTGTTTATAGCGGGAGTGGTAAAAGATGCGCTCATGCTTTCTCCTTATTCAAAAGCTGACCCGGCGATGTTCATCCCTGATGCTACTGATAAAACCTGGGGCATTATTCGTTTGGCTGGCAAGGTTAATCCGCATACTGCTATACAGGAGATTGAAAAAGTGTTTGCAGGATATAGTCCAGAAAGTGCGTTTGCATACCAGTTTGCAGACGATGAATACGAATCTAAATTCCGCCAGGAAGTCCTGATCGGGCGTTTATCCATGATCTTCACCTGCTTTGCCATTTTCATCTCCTGCCTCGGATTGCTGGGCCTGGCGGCGTTCACAGCTGAGCAGCGTACCAAGGAAATAGGCATACGCAAAGCGCTGGGAGCCTCTGTTACACAGATTTGGGCCATGCTGTCGAAAGACTTTGTGATACTGGTAATGGCGAGTGCATTACTGGCTGCTCCGCTGGCATTCTTTTTTGTAAACCGCTGGCTACAGCAATTTGACTATCGGGTAAATATAGGCATATCCGTATTTCTCATCGCGGCAATGGGAGCGTTATTGCTAACCTTGTTCACCATTAGCTATCAGGCTATCAGAGCGGCCCTGATGAACCCGGTGAAAAGTCTGCGATCTGAATAGCTTATTTTATCGGCTTGATCTCCAATCCTCTGATATCATTCAGCTTCAATAAACACAGCTCTTCTGTATTCTTGGGTACACCAATATCCATCGTGCAGAAGAGTTGCATTTCCTGCGCCAGGACGGTCACGTTATGCTGTTTCACTACCGTCATTATCTCATTCATGATGGTATAGTCAAAGCTCAGGTGGTAGCGCTTTTCCACATTTTTCTGGATCACCGGAATCAGCTGCAATACCATGGCAGTACTCACTTTATAAGCATTGATCAATCCGGGCACACCTAATAAGGTACCGCCATAATATCTCACCACAACCACCAGTACATCGGTGAGTTGCTTACTGTCTATCTGGCCAAGGATAGGCTTACCGGCAGTACCGGAAGGCTCCCCGTCATCATTTGCACGAAATTGTAGTCCGTCGGTACCAAGGCGGTACGCATAACAATGGTGCGTTGCTTTGGGATGTTCTTTTTTGATCTCCAGTAAACATGCCTTTACATCATCTGCCGACTTAACAGGGTAGGCATATGCCAGAAATTTGCTGCCTCTGTCTTTAAATTCAGCGACAGCAGTTTTATCAATAGTAAAATAAACCTCCATTCAAAAAATTTAGAAACCAATATTAATTCACATGCCCGGATAGCCTCAGGAGTGGCTGCGGTGATAGATATCCACACGGTCCGTATCTATCATTGCTGACGATGAGAGTGTTGCTTTTGACAATACAGGTGCTGCTTTGCCGGCAGTGAGCACGCCGCTTCCGGTGATGATGCGGCATTCGTCCCAAAGGCCCGTTTCGATAAACTGCTCCAGTACATAAGGGCCACCTTCCACCAGTACGCTTTGCAGGTTTTTATGATGCAACTGCTCCATCAGCTGCGGAAGCAGGTCGTCATAAAAATCCAGCTGCATGATCTCGGATTTACCGGCAGAATCGCCGGTGCGGCCGGAAATGAAGATAGTAGGCTGACTACCATCCCATACGTGGTATTCGTGTGGCACCTTGAGTGCCTTATCAATCACCAGTCTTACCGGGTCTTTACCTGGCCATAGCCTGGTGCTGAGTTTAGGATTATCATGAATAGCAGTACCGGTACCTACCAGGATGCTCATTTCTTCACTTCTCCAGCGATGTACCAGCCTGTCTGTATAGCTATTAGAGATCCGCACCGGTTTAAAATCATCTGATGCGATCATGCCGTTGCGGGTTTGCGCCCATTTCAGGATCACGTAGGGGCGTTTCTGTTCATGGAACGTAAAAAAGCGGCGGTTGATAAACCTGCATTCCGCTTCCAGTACGCCTGTTTCCACCTTTATTCCTGCGTTCTTCAGCTTTTCAATACCTTTTCCGGCTACGGCAGAAAATGTATCAATGCAACCGATGATTACGTGCGGGATTTTGTGTGTTACGATCAGGTCGGCACAGGGGGGTGTTTTCCCGTGATGTGCACAGGGTTCGAGGCTCACATACATGGTGGCATACGGTATCAGTGGCTGGTCTTCTACCGGCACACTGTTCACACAGTTCACCTCAGCATGGGCCTGTCCATATTGTTGGTGGTAACCTTCTCCGATGATGCGTCCCTGGTGTACCAGCACGGCTCCAACCATTGGATTGGGGGCAGCATTCCCTGCTCCCATTGCTGCCAGCTCCAGGCAGCGTCGCATAAAAAATTCATTGAAAGTGCTATCCATAATCCCCGGCGATATAAGTATGTTTGCAAAAATATTGTTTTTAGCTGAAGGAACGGAATCGGCAGCGCTGATTGCTGTTTTTTGGAGCATCTTTTTAAATCATCACTTTTGACTATACAATCAGCTTTCACATTTATTACCGGTGCAGTCGGCGACATCTATGATGAGCGGGAAGCCGCCAACATAGCGCATATAGTACTGGAACATATCACCGGATTTGGTAAGCTGGACCGCATTATCCATAAGGAACAGCAATTGACCCCTGCGCAGCTGGAAACACTCAAATCTGCCATATCCGCCTTACAACGCCTCGAGCCTATTCAATATATCACAGGGACCGCCTGGTTTTATGGCCTGGAGTTCAATGTCAGTCCGGCTGTACTGATCCCCAGACCCGAAACGGAGGAACTGGCAGACTGGGTCGTAAAAGATGCCGGCGACAAGCCTGGCCTGCATATTCTGGATATTGGCACCGGAAGCGGCTGCATTCCTATCTCCATAAAATCAGCCTTACCGGGAGCAATTGTTGCCGGACTGGACGTAAGTGAAGCCGCTGTGGAAGTAGCGCGTGGCAATGCTACCAAACTAAAGCAGGACGTAACTTTCAAGGTAATAAATGCCTTAAATCCGGATGAGGTGGCCACATTAGACAAACAGGACATTATCGTCAGCAATCCTCCGTACATCACACAAAAAGAGCAGACTGACATGCAGCAGCAGGTATGGGGCTTTGAGCCATCCATTGCGCTGTTTGTACCCGATACCGATGCCTTATTGTTTTACCGCCATATCGCCATACTGGCCATGGAAAAGCTGAACAAAGGCGGCCTGTTGTATTTCGAGATCAACGAGGCATACGGCCAGGAAGTGGTGGAACTATTGCGGGGCCTGGGTTTTGAGAACATCGAACTAAAACAGGATTTCTTCGGAAAAGACAGGATGATAAAAGCAGCTGTTCCAGCCGCATAAATCATCTTTATAAAGATAAAAAACAAAAGGCCGTCTCTACTGATCAGAGACGGCCTTTTTAATATTATACAACTAAGCTTATTCTTTGTGAGCGGTGGCCAGCACTACTTTTGCACCGATAGAACGGGCAATTTCCATGACACTTACCACATCTTCAATAGGAACAGTTTTTTCCGCATTTATCACCACTGTAGGATCAATGGTTTCATGTGAAAGCGCAGGTACCAGTGTTTGCCGGAGAGATTCGAAAGGTATTTTGTTGGTACCTACAAAAAACTCGTGATTGCTGTTGATACTTACTACCACTGTTTGCTTTGACTTAGTATTACTGGTAGCCTTTGGCAAGGCGAGCTTGATCACATTTGGATTGGCCAGTGTGGAAACGATGAGAAAGAACAGCAGCAGGATGAACAGGATATCGTTCAACGCTGACTTGTCCATTTCCACATGTTTACGGTTACGACTACGTAGATTCATTTTCCGTTAGTTTAGCGGGTTGGCTCCTGGAGAATATCCGTGAATTCAGAAGAAGCCATTTCCATTTTATTAACTACTTTATCGATCTGGGCATTGAGGAAGCTATAACCGATGAAGGCTATAATACCGATGATCAGACCAGTTGCGGAAGTAATCATTTTTACGTAGATACCACCGGCGATAGTACCCAGTGTGATATCGGAAGTAATGGAGATATTGAAGAAGGTCTGGATCATACCGGCGATGGTACCGAGAAACCCGAACATTGGGGCGATACCCGCCACAATAGAGAGGATGACGAGGTTTTTCTCCATGCGGTAAACTTCCAGTTTTCCAACATTTTCCATAGACTTTTCGATAACATCGATTGGTTTACCGATACGTTGGATTCCTTTATCGATCATTCTTGCGATAGGACTATTGGTATTTTTGGCGAGCGAGCGTGCCGCCTGGATATTGCCATTAGTGATCTGGTCACGGATCATGGCCATAAAATTATCGTCGATCTTCCCTGCTTTTGAGATTGTGATCCATCTTTCCACAAAAACATACACGGCAATCAATGACAAAAGACCCAGGGGAATCATCAGCACACCACCATTCTTCAACAATTCCAGCAGACTGATATGTTTGTCGGCAGCGGCTGCAGCAGCGTTCACGCCTTGCGCTACGGTATCTGCTTTGGGAAGTAATAAAGAATCCTGTAATAACGTGATAAGTCCTAACAACATGTTGTGATTTTATACTATAACGGTTAAAATAGCAAAATAATTCCGAATTATGCTTTCTCCTCCCAAACCTGTGCCAGATATACAATTGTCTGCACAGCTTTTTGCATATCCTGGATGCTTACGTACTCATGTTTGCTGTGGAGGGCCATTTCGCCGGTAAAAATATTCGGGCAAGGCAGTCCCATAAACGATAAGCGTGAGCCATCGGTACCGCCGCGGATACTCATTTTCAGCGGCTGTACGCCTGCGCGGCGGATAGCTTCGGCAGCATAGGCCGTTACTTCGGGGTGGTTGTCCAGGACTTCTTTCATATTACGGTATTGTTCTTTTACGCGTAATACGCCTTTAGCGCCGGGATAACGCTCCAGTACTTTCTCCATAACGCGGCGAAGGTAATTTTCGTGCATTTCCAGGGCAGAAGTTTCAAAATCACGTATAATAAAGTCGATTTCGGCCTGTTCTACGGTACCGCTTATACGAACCGGGTGGATAAATCCTTCTCTGTCGTCGGTAGTTTCCGGGGAGAGGGAGTCTTTCGGTAACGCATCTACGATTTCGCTGACGATTTTGATGGCAGAGATGAGTTTATTTTTAGCGGCGCCCGGGTGAGCGCTGACGCCGTCGACAACGATTTTGGCGCCATCAGCGGAGAAATTTTCATCTTCGAGGGAGCCGAGTTCGCCACCATCCATGGTATAACCGAAGTTAGCGGCCAGTTTCTGCATGTTTACCTTTTCCACGCCACGACCTACTTCTTCATCAGGGGTGAAGAGGATGCGGATAGCGCCGTGTTTCACTTCCGGGTGGGTCATGAGGTAGCTGGCAGCGTCCATAATTTCAGCTACGCCGGCTTTATCGTCGGCGCCGAGCAGTGTGAGGCCGCTGGCAGTGATGATATCATCACCTTTTTTGCTGGCCAGGTAAGGATGTTCGCTGGCGCGGATGATAACAGATTTATCGTCTGGCAGGTGAATATCACCACCATCATAGTTATGGTGAACCAGTGGTTTCACATTGGTACCGCTACTGTCGGGAGAGGTATCTACGTGGCTGCAGAAGCAGATCACCGGTACATTTTTATCGGTATTGGCGGGTATAGTTGCATATACATAGCCGTGTTCGTCCAGTTCAGCATCCGTGATGCCCATCTCCAGTAACTCTTTCACCAGTACCCTGGACAGGTCTTTCTGCTTCTCCGTGGTTGGGAAGCTGCTGCTCAGTGGATCTGACTGGGTATCTATCTGTACGTAACGCTTAAAGCGCTCATCTACGGTATATTTATAATTTGTAAACATATTGCAAACCTAAGGAAAAATCAGTCATGCGCTGTTGCCACAGGTGTAATTTCCGGTGTTCCGCAATGAAAAGCGGAGTGATTTTTAAAAATCAGTAAATTCGGGTATGCCTGTAAATGATCTGAATACTGAAATATGTCCCCGTTGCGGAAAGACGCTGGTCTGCGATGTGGGGAACATCACCAGATGCTGGTGTACGGAGGTCGTGCTTTCCCGTGAGGAAAGGACTTATATAGGTGAGCGCTTTGAAGGCTGCCTTTGTCCGGATTGTATAAAAGAGATTAAAGCGGAAATTGCTGTTTTGCACCAGCAGTAGTTATAAAGCCTTCGGCAGATGATTTTCGTGAAGATATACCGGGGTTTATTACCCCTGCCCCCGTTAACATAAAACGAAAAAGGGCACCAGAGGCGCCCTTTTTATATCTGAAAAAAATATGCTGATTATACAATCTCTACCAGTTCCAGATCGAAGATCAGGTCTTCGCCAGCCAGTGGGTGGTTACCATCCAAAGTGATAGTAGTGTCACCAACAGCAATAACTCTTACAGGAATAACCTGTCCTTCAGGACTGCTCATCTGCAGCTGCATACCTATTTCAGGAGTCAGTTCAGACGGGATGTTGTCTTTAGGGAAATCGATGATGAAATCAGGAGATTTCTGACCATATGCCTGATCAACAGGGATGTGTATGGTTTTTTTGTCGCCCACTTTCATATCCAGCACACCATTGTCAAAACCTTTGATAACCATACCAGAGCCTACCTTGAACTCTAATGGTGCTCTTCCTTCAGAAGAATCGAAGGTAGTACCGTTAGTTAAACGGCCATGGTAGTGCACTCTAATTGTATCCCCGTTTTTAACAGCTTGCATAATAATAATTGTTTTGTGTTTAATAATTAAGCGCAAGGTAAGGAAAGCTCGCGGAATCACCATTTTTTTATAACCTGACGCCCGATTTACGTATATTCCGGGTATGAAACGGATACTACTGATTACTCTCCTGGCCCTCACAACCTGCTACTATGCGCAGGCACAATATGCCACCAACATTATCACCGGAGCCGCGCAGATCTCCGACTGGGCGCCTACGCTGAAAAACAAGCGGGTTGCACTGCTCGTTAACCAGACAGCCACCATAGGTAATACACACCTGGTCGACAGCCTGTTGAAACTACATATAAAAATTCAAAAAATATTCAGCCCGGAGCATGGCTTCAGAGGCAATGCCGACGCCGGTGAAAAAGTAGGCAACTCCACCGATGCCGCCACCGGACTCACCATCGTATCCCTGTATGGCGCCCATAGAAAAGCCACCAAAGCCGATCTCCAGGACGTGGACGTCATCATCTTCGATATCCAGGATGTAGGCGCCAGGTTCTATACCTACATTTCCTCCCTCCAGGAAATCATGGAATCCGCAGCGGAAAACAATAAGCCACTGCTGGTGCTCGACAGGCCCAATCCCAATGGCGACTATGTTGACGGCCCTATCCTTGATACCGCCTTCAAATCATTCATCGGAATGCAGCCCATCCCTGTTGTACACGGCATGACAGTAGGCGAATACGCCCGGCTCCTCAACGGCGAAGGCTGGCTGAGCAAAAAAGTAAAGTGCGACCTGAAAGTGATTCCTTGTAAAAACTATACCCACCATACCTATTATGCCCTGCCAGTGGCCCCTTCACCCAATATTCCGAATATGAAGGCGGTGAACCTCTATGCATCCCTCTGCTTCTTTGAGGGCACCAATATCAGCCTCGGACGCGGCACCAGCAAGCCTTTCCAGATCTTTGGCGCCCCCAGCCTGCCTGATAAAGGATTCTCTTTTACACCACGCAGCACGCCTGGCGCTAAAAATCCACCACTCAAAGATTCGCTCTGCTATGGCACCGATCTTTCCAACGCACCCGAAACAATTCCTGCCAAAGGCCGTAAACTGGAGCTCAAATGGCTCCTGGAAGCCTATAAGGAATATCCTGACAAATCAAGGTTCTTTATTCCTTTCTTCAATAAACTGGCCGGCAATAATATCCTGATGCAACAAATCAAAAGTGGCCTCAGCGAAACGGATATACGTAAATCCTGGGAGCCCGGCCTGGCGCAGTTTAAGCGCATCCGTGCGAAGTATTTGCTGTATGAGGAATAACTGCGCAGCATTTTATTGCCCGGGACGCCTCCGGCATCCCGGGAGAAACGCATAAAGGCCCGCACCTGACGGTGCGGGCCTTTATGCGCTCATAACCTATAGTTATAACGTCACACTGAAGGTTGATAGCAAAAACCTTTTTACTTTTGCATCATGGTTAAAGATCTGAGAATAATTTTCATGGGTACCCCGGATTTCGCCGTGGCCTCATTAGATATACTTGTAAAAAACGGCTTCAATGTAGTGGGCGTTATCACTGCACCGGATAAACCCGCCGGCAGAGGATTACAGCTACAGGAAAGCGCCGTGAAAAAATACGCGGTAGCTAACAACCTGAAGGTTTTACAACCCGAAAAACTGAAAAACCCTGCTTTTATAGCCGAATTACGCGAGCTGAAAGCCGACCTCCAGGTAGTGGTGGCTTTCCGTATGCTGCCGGAAATCGTATGGGATATGCCTGCTGAAGGGACTATCAACGTACATGCCTCCCTGTTACCAAATTACCGCGGCGCCGCCCCTATCAACTGGGCAGTGATCAATGGCGAGAAAGTCAGTGGTGTCACCACTTTCAAACTGCAGCATGAAATCGACACCGGCGATGTATTGTATAGTCGCGAAGTGGTGATCCGTGAAGATGAAACCGCCGGCGAACTGCATGATGCCCTCATGCAAACAGGAGCCGAGCTCCTGCTGGATACCGTTAAAGCCATCGCAGCAGGGAATACACAACCTAAACCACAGGCCGATATTCCTGCTACCGATATCAAACACGCACCCAAGATTTTCAAGGAAACCTGCCAGATCAAATGGGAAAAATCTATTGGCGAAGTGTATAACCTCGTTCGTGGATTAAGCCCCTACCCTGCCGCCTGGACCACCTTCCAGGGCAAAGGACTTAAAATCTACAAAGCACATAAAGAGAACCAACAACCTGCTATTGCACCAGGCGAGTTCGAAACAGACCAGAAAACGTACCTGAAAATAGCCGCAGCAGATGGTTTCCTTGTACTCGATGAAATTCAGCTGGAAGGCAAGAAGAGAATGAGTGTGGAAGAGTTCCTGAGAGGATATAGATTCCAGTAATATATTTAAAGCAATAAATAGCCGGGAATGCCTGTAGCCAGGCCTTTCCCGGCTTTTTATTTACGGGAGGATATCGGCAACATTTTATCTATATAAAATAATCCATCTGCCATAGTAGCTAAATTCATGTCCATTGCCTTATGGCCAAAGACTTTACTATTTCCCATCGCATCGTCCGGGCCTGGCCGCCCGTGTAAATTCAGATACAAATACGGCTGCTGAAAGCCATGAAACCATTGCTCTATTCCCTTATCAGCAGGCTTTCCCACGCCAATATTCAAAAATCCAATCTTAGATTTTCCTTCAAAAGAAGTAAATAACATCGCATAATAATTATCTATATATTTTTCCTTTAAATAATCACCCATAGAACGGCCATTGAAATACTTACCAGATACAGATTGCAGGTTAAAGGCCAGATGTTTGGAAGCCGCCCACAGCATAATTTTACGCCCTTTTAATACCTGCTCCTGAAATATCATATTCTGCGCCATCATACTATCACGCATAAACGTTCCATCGAACTTACGCCTGTAATCTATCTGAATATTCGCCATCAAATTCAGCCATTGCAGACTATCGCCAGACAATGCATTCCGCCACGCATCAAAGGTTTGGGCAATAACCGCCGTATCACTCACCGGGAGTTTGTTGAAGAAATTTGAAAATTTAACCACCTTTCTGATCGCCGCCGAAAAATGAATACTATCCGTAATTATTGGCTTGCCAGCCTTTTCACTGGCACCCGCAATGCCGCTTTGCAATTGATTCAGCAATTCATTCCTGGAATAGGCGCCATTAAACTGACAGTCGAAACCTATTAACAGTAAGGGTTTACCGGCTTTTCTACAGGCATCCATATACGACGCCAGCTGTTCCACTTCCTTACAATCCCAGATGCCAAATATGGCCTTAAACAGCGCTTCTTTAGCCGAGATGCCCTGCTCCATGGCTTCGTTTGCCTGTTTGCAGTCATAGGCACCGCTTTCAAAGGCCATCACATCAAAGCCCTGCTCCTCATGCAAATATTTTATCAGCCTGACTTTAGCAGAAAATGTAGCCCCGTCACCATGGCTTTGTTCTCCCAGTCCAATTATGTTTACATTTTTAAGATCATTTTTCAAAAATGCAAGGTCATCAAACGCAGTACTATCAGGACATATGGCATGTATTATTTGTGGTGCTGACTGTGCAAAAATGATTGCCGGAAAAAAAGAGAAAATGGTGAGGATAAAATATTTCATCTGCAGTAACAATATTTATAGATCAAGATAGATCAATTGTGCAGATCCGGGAAAGATGGGGTGATGATTTAAGATTTCCTTGACAATCTTGATAAAAAAAGCGGCCCCTACAGAGTAGAGACCGCCTTTTTCGTATGTTGAAAACTGTTATTATTTCTCGTAACTCAGCTCACAATAGAACTTCGATTCGTCGCTACCTAATGCCTGCTGCGCGCTGTCGCTCAGTTTCACGATCAGGCCCGCATTGGATTTCATCTGTGGGATAACATCCAGTACTTTGGCGTAGATGGCTTTACCGTTAAGTGGATTGGTTACTTTGATGATAGTACCACGTGGTGCAGTGTTGTGCAGTGCATAGTATTTACCGACAGCATTGCTCTTAAACCAGGTACCAGGGCCTTTTTCGCCGGTAGTTTTTTTACCGTTGCTGGTTTGCTGGTTGTATACTTCTTCAAAACTTTCGCCGGTAGCTACTGCTGCTCTGACAGGAGCTGGTGCAGGAGCGGCTGTTACCGGTGCTTCTGCTACCTGTTCTGAAGCCTGTTCCTGTACCGGGCGGGGCTCTGCTTCTTTTTTAGCAGCTTCCTTTTTAGGAGCAGGTAATGGTGGCGGTGTATTGGCAGCTACTGTTTCTTCAGCTGGCTGTGCTGGTGCTTCTTTCTCTTTTCTAGGTGCCGGAACAGGAGCGCCTGCATTAGCGCCAGCTTTCAGGTATCCGATGATGATGTAGCTGTCTTTTTTCAGTCCGTCACCGCTGAAATTATTCCATTGACGGATGTTATCCAGTGGTACTTTGTTGAAGTTAACACTTACACGGTACAACGTTTCTTTTTCAGAAACCTTGTGATATACCGGGGTACCGGCAGCATCGGATTTCTGAGAGAAGTTGCCCGCAGTCAGCGGAATATGTACGTTATGTCCCAGTTGCAGGCCCTGGTCCATATTTATTTTGTTTGCAGCTGCAATTTCTTTTGGAGGCACGCCATAAGCACGACTCAGGCTGTAGAAGTTTTCTCCTTTTTTCACCACATGGCTAACATACAGATCAGGACTTGCACCCATGGCCTGTAAAGTATCCTGGGCTTTCAAAGCACCCGCACTTAAACCAAACAAGGCAATTGATAGAATCGATTTTAACATACTAACTCTGTTTATACTTTTTCGGGCATTTAAATTAATCTTAATTCTTCACAATTATCCTGATAAAAAACGAAAAAATCACGTTCCGTAGTATGGGTTATAATCCGGATATTTCTTTCAGGATGCGGAGTTCTTTCGGATAGTAATTATTTATCCTGTTAGGCAGGATTTTCGCCCATCCCAGGTTCATATCTTCGTAACGCATCAATGCCCAACCTTTCACGTCCGGACGAACTCCCGGATCTTCTTTACGCAGATATAACAAAGCTTCTGACAGGCTCAGATTAACAGCAGGTATGTTGGCAGATACCACTGTGCCGGCAGCCAGCTGATGATCAGGGATCAATTCTTTCGGTCCGAGCTGACCAGCTTTTATGCCTGCCTTGCGAATATACAACTGTTGCTGTAACAATGCTATATCTCCCGCTAAAATTGGTGGTAAAATCAACACATCATCCTGGTGTAACAGGTATTCATATTTTTCGGGAGATGATATCCAGGGAGATAATTTTACTTTTTCCTTTGCAGAGAGGAATGTGTTTTTCTGCTCCTTAAACCTCCGCGCCTGCTCTGTGCTTCTCTTTCTGAAGCAGGCAATAAAAAATCCTTCTCCTTTCAGCTGATCAGGATAAAAACGATAACCTGTGCAATTTCGTTTAGCCGACACAGCTGTAACAATGTGCCAGTCGCTGTTTAGCATCAGGGGAACATTTTCCAGCTCGAAATGATCTGACAGCCAGTCCAGAATATCTTCATCTTCTGCCCTGGAAAAAGAACAGGTAGAATAAATTACGACACCACCTTCTTTTAATGACGGCAAGGCATCCGCCAGAATACGCTGTTGGCGCTGGCTACAGAGGGCCACATTTTCAGGGGACCATTCCGTGACCAGTTCGGGGTCACGACGAAACAAGCCGGAACCGGAGCAGGGCGCATCAATCATCATCACATCAAAATATCCCGGCAGCTTTGCAAAATCACGTGGATCGTTGTTTGTTACCACTACGTTTGCACTTCCCCACTTGGTAATATTATCAGCCAGCAGCGCCGCCCTGGGCTTAATCACTTCATTGGCCACCAGTAAGCTATCTTCACTGATCAGCGATTGCAACAGCGTGGATTTCCCTCCCGGAGCAGCGCACAAATCCAATACACGCAAGGATTTCGTCAGGTCTGTCGTTTGTCGCAATGCCTGCTCTACGAACATGGAAGATGCTTCCTGCACGTAATAGGCGCCTGCATGAAAAAATGGGTCCATCGTAAACGAAGGACGCTGTGGCAGGTAATAACCCGTGCTACTCCAGGGTACATTGGTGGTACCGCTGGCAGATAATGCATGCAGCACCTGTGCCTGCTTTTCAGGGGTGATTAATTTCTGCGTATTTAGACGTAAAGAAGTGATTTTCTCCGCAGCGGCATGCACACGCAGGAAAGACTCCCGGTCAAAGCCGGGAAGTCCTTCCAATGAGTTTATAAGTTCGATGGGTAATGATGACAATTTGCTGTTTTTCGCAAAAGTAACTAAACATTTGCGTTACAGGTTCAGTCAGACCTGCTTTATTTCGCCTGTAAGCTGTTGCAATACCTGTTTGGCGTCTCCGAAAAGCATAGCTGTTTTGGGTTGAAAGAAAAGATCATTTTCTATACCTGCGTAGCCGGGTTTCATACTACGCTTATTAACGATCACTGTTTTGGCGAATTCCACTTCCAGCACAGGCATGCCGTATATCGGACTGCCAGGATCTGTTTTGGCGGCAGGGTTCACCACGTCGTTGGCGCCCAGCACCAGCACGGCATCTGTAGTTGGTAGTTCTGCATTGGCATCTTCCATTTCCAGCAGTTTATCATAGGAAACATCTGCTTCTGCGAGCAATACGTTCATGTGTCCGGGCATACGGCCGGCCACAGGATGTATGGCGTATTTTACTTCTACGCCTTTATCTTCCAGCAACTTCTCCAGTTCATGACAAACATGTTGTGCCTGTGCTACCGCTAGTCCATAACCCGGTACTATCATCACCTTATTGGCGTATGCCAGTACCACGGCAGCATCGGAAAGCGAAATCTCTTTGTATTGTCCCTGTTCCTTAGTGCCACTGCTACCCGTTTTAGCGCCGCCAAAAGAGCCTATCAGTACATTTTTCAGGCTGCGGTTCATGGCTTTACACATCAGGATAGTCAGTATAGTACCGGCAGAACCCACGAGGATACCACCGGTGAGCATTACCGGGTTATCGTACAGGAAGCCGCCGCAGGCAGCCGCCACGCCGGTAAAGGAGTTGAGCAGGGAAATTACCACTGGCATATCAGCACCACCTATCGGCAGTACAAACAATACGCCATATACCAACGCCAGTAGCAGTATGGCATAGAACATCATGTTCATTTTCGTTGCCGAAGCATTTTCGTGTGCCCATAGTGGCAGCGTGTTGTTGACATCTAACACCAGGATCACCGCCAGTATGAAGATCACGCCCAGCACAACCATGTTTACGATATGCTGGCCGGAAAATGCGAAATCTTTAATGCGCCCGTTCAGTTTACCCCAGGCGATAACGCTGCCGGCAAAGGAAACAGTGCCAATGATGAGTCCCAGCAGGATAACGAGCAACGTTCCCCTGTAATCCACGTGGAAGAGGGATTGCAGCAGATCGCGCTGCTCCATGAAGTCTTTACCGCTGGTACCCAGCAGGTCGCTGATATTACTGGCTGCATTGGCTGCAATCTCCTGTATGGCTTTATGTGGCGATACCAGGTGATTGAATTCTACCAGGGAAATAAGGGCGGCGCAGGCGCCTCCCATGCCGTTGAACATGCTCACCATTTCAGGCATGGAGGTCATCTTCACTTTCTTTGCGGCCATTACGCCGATGACGCTACCGATGGCCAGTGCGGCGAATATCCAGCCGAAATTATGCAGGGGTTCGCCTTCTGATTTATAGAGAAAGATCGTTCCGACAATGGCCAGTGTCATACCAAAAGCTGCTACCAGATTACCTTTGCGGGCGGTATCCGGCTTACTCAACATCTTCAACCCTAATATGAACGTAACAGAGCCGATGAGATAAATGATTGATAAAATGCCAGGCATATGGTCAGGGTTTTATTTTTTCTCCTTCTTGTTTTTAAACATCTCCAGCATACGGTCTGTCACCACAAAACCACCTACCACATTGACCGTACCCAGGATTACTGCCAGGAAGCCGAGTATCAGGGCAAGGTAGTTTCCAGGCTCAGCCTTTCCCATCACGATGATGGCGCCGATGATTACCACACCATGAATGGCATTGGCGCCACTCATCAACGGGGTATGTAATACGGAAGGCACCCTGGAAATGACTTCTATCCCCAGAAAAATGGACAATATCACAACATATATCATCTGAATATGCTGCTGAATAAATGAGATTACCTGTACCATGGCTGATATGTTTAGAGCTGTGCTGAATGATTTAAATCCTGAGATATCAGGCTGGCTGCAGGAGGGCTTTCACACGCTGGCTGATCACTTCGCCCTGATGGGTGATACAGGCACCTGCCACGATATCATCTGCGAAGTTGAGGTCCAGGTTTCCTTCTTTTGTCAGTATAAGTTTCAGGAAGTTAAACAGGTTCTTTGCGTATAGTTTGCTGGCATCTGCCGGCATGGTTGCTGCCAGGTTGGAATCGCCGATAATGGTGATTCCTTTATAGACAATGGTAGCTTCGTTTTGGGTGACGGCAGTATTGCCACCTGTAGCTGCTGCCATATCCACGATCACACCGCCGGCACGCATATTATCGAGCATATCTGTTGTTACCAGCACCGGCGCTTTTTTTCCCGGGATCTGGGCCGTGGTGATGATGATATCTGCTTTAGCGATACTTTCTTTAATGCGTTGCTGCTGCTTTTGCTGGTATTCGGCGGTCTGCTCTACGGCATAACCACCCGCTGCAGATGCATCTGCGGCCCCGTCTACCTCTATAAATCTGGCGCCCAGGCTCATCACTTCTTCCTTCACAGCCGGGCGGGTATCAAATACTTCTACCACAGCTCCCAGTCTGCGTGCGGTGGCAATAGCCTGTAATCCGGCCACGCCTGCACCTAATATCAGCACCTTCGCGGGGGCGATACTGCCGGCGGCAGTCATGAACATGGGGAAATAACGGCTATAGCTATACGCAGCCAGCAATACGGCCTTATAACCGGCAATATTGGCCTGAGAGCTGAGTACGTCCATGCTTTGTGCGCGGGTAGTGCGTGGGATGGCATCCAGGCTGAAAGTGGTGATCTGCCGCGATGCCCATTGCTCAGTGGCGGAGAGGTTGTTCAGGGGTTGTAACATTCCTATGAGTACCTTTCCCGGCGGGATTTGCGTCAGCGCGTCTTCCTGCGGGGGATGCAGGGTACAGATAATGTCTGCCTGTTCGAGAATAGCGGCTGCAGAAGTAACGTGTGCGCCAGCCTGGAGGTAAAGATCATCTTCATAGAAGGCGCCTGCCCCGGCTCCCTGTTCCACCCACACGGTTACCGATAGCTGCTGCAATTGTTTCACTGTTTCCGGAACTAATGAAACACGGGTTTCCCGGTTTTTTTCCTTTAGAATTCCTAGAATCATCTGGTGGAAATTTATAATGGAATTTAAAGAAAAAAAGGTATAAACCAGCGAAAAATTCTATGTTTAATTTTTAGCGATGGTGTCAGCCAGTTCTGACGCGTATTTTATCAATGCCGGAACGGCCACTCCATGCAGGTAATTACCGGCAATATGGATACCCGGATGCGTTTTTTCAAAACCGGTCACGGCTGCACGAAGTTTTTCATGACCTACGTTTAGCTGTGGAATTGCCTTTGGCCATACTTCAAAATGCTGCATCACAGGGGCTGCGCTGATGCCCAGCAACTCTCCCAGCTCCTTCAGTATCTTCTGTTGCAGCACAGCATGATCATATTGCTGCAGGTAATGTTGCTGCCTGGCTCCGCCCGTAAAGATGGTAAACAACACCTTTCCTTCAGGTGCTTTGGTAGGGAAAATAGCGGTGTTGTTAATCACACCAAGGAAATGCAGCTGCTCGGCATGTGGCACCAGGAAACCAAATCCGTTTACCGGGTTTGCAATGGCACTGGCATCATATCCTACATGCAACACACCCATTTCCGGATATTCTACCTGCTGTAAAAGCTTTGCCACAGCGGCATCCAGCTTACTGATCACGACGCCGGTGCTATACGCCGGACTGGTGAATATCACCTGGCTGGCATGTAACTGACCAGCGATGCCGTTTTCGATGTAAGACACCGTGTATCCATCTGTGGCAGATTGTACGGCATTGACGGCCGCATTGAAGCGTACCGGTGTATGTAGTTTTTGTTGAAGTGTATTCGTTAAGGTGGCATTACCACCTTTGAGGCTGATGATCTTACGGCCGCCCATGGCGCCTTTTTCTTTCATCACTCCTTTGGTGATACTGCCATATTCCCTTTCCCAGCGGGGCAGCATAGGCAGCACCTCTGCAATGCTTAGTCTGTCGGGATCTCCGGCATAGATACCAGATAATATCGGTTCAAAGACATACGCCGCTATTTCGCTGCTGAAGCGGCGGGTAACGAAGGCGGTAACGGTTTCTTCTCCCGCTGGTGGCGTGGATTTACGGAAACGTTCGGTAAACAGCTTCCATTTGGAGGCCCCGCCAATAAATTTAGAACCGATAATTTTAAAAGGATGTGGTGAAACGGCGTGCAGTTGCCTGTTGCGAACGAGGAACCTGTTCTTTCCTGCCGCTGAAGCGATCAGGATATCGTTGCCTAGTCCCAGTTGCTGTAAATATTCCATCATTTCCGGCGATGCCGCAATAGAATTGGGGCCCGCGTCCAGCTCAAATCCGTTGACATGTAAGGATTTTACTGTTCCGCCGCCATGATTGCCTGCTTCCAGCACTACATAAGGAATGTTTCGCTGTTGCAGTTCATAGGCAATACTTAAACCGGAAATACCGGCTCCAACTATAATTACGGGTTGCTGTGGCATGAGGATAATCTTTATAAAACTAATCTGCTATAATCTGGGAACAATACTTCACAATAGCCTTTACCCATAACGGATGTACGTTCAGACAAGGAATCATGGTGAAGCTGTCGCCTCCGCTGCTGATAAAACTATGCTTACCCTCAACTGCAATCTCTTCAAGGGTTTCCAGGCAGTCGGATACGAAAGCCGGACAAACAACCAGCAACTTCTTCTTTCCTTCCTGTGGCAGCTGCTCGAAACGTGCTGCTGTATAAGGCTGTATCCATTCTTCCTTACCCAGGCGCGACTGGAAGGAAATGCCCCACTTATCTTTAGGTAAGCCGAGTTTCTCTGCCACCAGTTCAGCGGTAATCGTAACCTGGTGACGATAACAGAACTCATGTGCAGGCGATTTCACATGACAGCAGTCATTCACCTGTAAGCAATGTTTGCCTGTAATATCTCCCTTTTTGATATGCCTTACCGGCACGCCATGGTAGCTGAAAAGCACATAATCATAGTCATTTTCATGCTGCAGGTAAGGACGCATGCTTTCTGCGATGGCATTGATATAATCCGGCTCATCATAGAAAGGAGGAATAACAGAGAGTTTGAATTTATATTTTTTCTTACGGTAGATTTCTTTCGCGTATTCTGCTGCTGTTTCGTAAGATGACATGGCATAATGCGGATACAGCGGGAGCAATATCACCTCTTTCAGGTTAGGATTATCCTGTAATAACTTATCGTAGGCAGCTTCGGGAGTGGGGTTGCCATATCTCATGGCTATCTCCACAGGTACTTCCATATCATGCTGTACCGCCTTTTGAAGTTGTTTTGTCAACACGATAAGCGGAGAACCTTCCTCCCACCAGATAGACTGATAAGCCTCTGCCGATTTAGGCGCGCGGCGGGGAACAATCACACCTCCTACCAGGAGTTTACGCATCAACCATGAATAATCGATCACACGTTTATCCATGAGGAACTCCATCAGATATCGCTTTACATCAGGTACGGATGTAGAATCCGGCGAGCCCAGGTTCATCAGTACAATTCCAACTTCAGATTTATTAACCATGCTTTCTTTAAAATTGCAGCAAATTTAGTTTGTTTATCGGACATTGACTCAGCTCGAGGCCATAGAAGATAGTAAAGCAGGAATAGAAATTATTGATGGGAGATGATTGTGTCATCTGTTTGTAATGAATAAATCGCAAAAGTTAAATTTCAGGGAGATGGGAGTGGCTGTATCGTGCTTCTCGACCGGCTTTGAGAGAAACCTGATAAAAATCATTTTTTCATCGTATTGATTACCAGTGCCAGAAATGACACACTAATGACAGCCTGACGCAGTTGTTTGCAGCGTATGCCAGTATTTTTGCACCCGGAAGCTTATACAAAAACATGCAGGTCAGTCATTCAAAAGATATAGCGAATTTTCATATCGTTGGCATCAACTATAAGAAAACGGACGCTGCTATCAGGGGATTATACGCCATCAACCCGGCCCAATACCAACAACTCCTGGAGCATGCCAGGACTGTGCAATTAGACGATCTCTTTGTACTCTCCACTTGTAACAGAACAGAAATTTACGGATTTGCTGCCAGCCCGGGGCAATTCATCGATCTGCTGTGCGCACAAACGAACGGCGATCGTGATCAATTACTCGAAATGGCTTACACCAAATCCGGTGAAGAGGCTATCAGGCATTTATACCAGGTAGGTACCGGATTAGACAGCCAGATTCTGGGCGACTACGAAATCGTAGGCCAGATCCGTACCGCTGCCAGATTCGCCAAAACAGAAGGCTCTCTCGGTGGTTTTCTGGAAAGACTTGTAAACAGTGTTTTACAGGTATCTAAACTGATTAAAACAGAAACAGGCCTCAGCAAAGGCACCGTATCCGTGGCTTTCGCCACCATACGCCTGCTGGAACGCCAGGTTCCTGACATCAAAGATAAAAAGATCGTATTGCTGGGTGTCGGCAAAATAGGCCGTAACACCACCAAAAATATGATCGAATACCTCGGCGTAAAAGAGATCACACTCATCAACCGTACCTTACTGGTAGCCCAGGAATTAGCAGGACAGCTGGGATTGAAGTATGCACCATATGAAAATATGTTGCCTGAGATCCAGTCTGCCGATGTGATTCTCGTTGCCTCCAACGCGCCACACCCAACGGTAATGGCCGATCATCTCCGGGATGCATCACCGAAAGTAGTAATAGACCTTTCTATTCCTTTCAACGTAGATCCTGCTGTTGCAGCACTCGAACACGTGTCGCTGATCAACGTGGATGAACTCTCCAAAGTACAGGACGAAACGCTGCAAAACAGGCTGGGAGAAGTTCCTAAAGCTGTCGCTATGATCGATGAGCACATGGAAGAATTCCTCTACTGGTACAAAATGCGTAAACACGCCGTAGTACTGAAAGCAGTAAAAGATAAACTGCACGAAATTCACATGCGTGAAATTCAACAGCAGAAAAATGGTGCTGCCTATAACCTGGAAGATATTGAACAGGTATCAGGCCGTATCATCCAAAAAATGATAAACCTCATGGCAGGCAAAGTACGCAAGGAAACAGATAAAAGTGACCAGTACATTGCCATGATCAATGATATTTTCGAGACAGGAGTTAACCAGGAATAACCACATGGACAAAGTTATCAGGATAGGTACAAGAGAAAGTCAGCTGGCACTATGGCAGGCGCATCAGGTGAATGATTTGTTGACCGCACAGGGATACAAAACAGAACTGGTGCCCATCAAAAGTGAAGGCGATATTGACCTGGTTACACCCCTGTACGAAATAGGCGTACAAGGTATTTTTACCAAAAGCCTCGACATTGCATTACTTAGCGGCCGTATAGACATTGCGGTACACTCCTACAAAGATGTACCTACGCAACTGCCTTCCGGTATCGTGAATGCAGCCATCCTCCAACGCGGCCCGGTAAAAGATCTGCTGGTATATAAAACCAATACGGATTTCTTACAACAGCCGGGCTACATCGCCAACATCGCTACCAGCAGTGTTCGCAGAAAAGCACAATGGCTCCGCAAATTCCCGCAACATCAGCTGCACAACCTCAGGGGCAACGTGAATACACGCCTCCAGAAACTCGCCGCTGAAAACTGGGATGGCGCCATCTTCGCCGCAGCAGGACTGGAACGCATCAACGTCCGCCCGGAAACTTCCGTGGAACTGGACTGGATGCTGCCGGCACCCGCACAAGGTGCAGTAGTAGCCGTATGCCGCGAGGATGACCAGTTCTGCCTCGATGCATGCAAACCGTTTAACCACGCTCCTACAGCGCTGGCAACACAAATAGAAAGAGAATTTCTTCGTACACTCATGGGTGGTTGTACAACCCCTATCAGTGCCTACGCATATATTCAGGATAACACCGTTTTCTTCGAGGGCCAAATCTGCAATCTCGATGGAACCAAATTCCTCAGCACCTCCCGCCAGGCAAACATCGAAAATGCTGCCGGCATCGGTAAAGAAGCCGCAGAAGAGATACTGGCCAAAGGCGGCGCTGAAATTGTAGCAGAGATAAGAAATGTCAAATGATCATTACCGCATATTATGTACCAGACCAATCACTGCCAGTCTCATAGAGACAGCAGCCAGTCATGGTATTGATATACAGGTAAAAGAGTTCATACAGATCGTTCCCGTGTATCTGCCCGAACTGAGCGGCACTGCCAATATCCGCAAGGTATTCGACAATAATATTCCGATGGTATTTACCAGCCAGCATGCAGTGAATATCCTGAAGGAATTATTAGGTACAGAAAATATCAGCAATGATATCTGCTGTATTTCCGGAACAACAAAACAAACGGCAGCATTACAGTTTCCGGCATCTGCCATCATTGCCCAGGCACCTTATGGCGCCGACCTGGCAAAAGAAATAATACAACTGGGAAGTATACACGCTGTCAACTTCTTTTGTGGAAATATCCACCGTAAAGAATTACCTACAGCACTTGCCAACGCTGGCATTCAGGTGAATGAATTCGTGATCTATGAAAATAACCCGCTACCTGAAAAAATAGACGGCCACTACGATGGCATCTTCTTTTTCAGTCCCAGCGCGGTTAACAGTTACTTCTCCGCTAACAGAATTGCCCCTGATACCGTATGCTTCGCCATCGGTACCACCACCGCAACTGCGCTGGAACAGGTTACAAACAATAAAATTATTATCAGTACCGATGTTGATGCAAACAGCATGGTACAAGCTACAATATCATATTTTAACAACAATAATTGCTAAGAATGAGCGCATTGAAGAATGACTTACTGCTGAAAGCCCTGAAAGGTGAAACCGTTTCCCGCACACCCGTTTGGATGATGCGTCAGGCTGGACGTTACCTCCCGGACTATATCAAACTGCGTGATAAATATTCCTTTTTCGAACGCTGCGAAAATCCGGAACTGGCAACTGAAATCACCGTGATGCCTGTAGACCAGGTAGGCGTTGATGCAGCAATCATCTTCTCTGATATCCTCGTAGTTCCACAAGCCATGGGTATGGAAGTGCAGCTGGTAGAAAAAGTTGGTCCGCTGTTACCTCAGCCGATCAAAACTGCTGCTGATCTCTCCCGCCTCTGCGTACCAGATGTAAACGAAAGATTACACTACGTAATGGATGCGCTCAAACTGACCAAACAAACCCTCGCCGGCCGCGTTCCGTTAATCGGTTTTGCAGGTGCCCCATGGACACTCCTTTGCTACATGGTGCAGGGTAAAGGTTCCAAAACCTTTGATGAGGCAAAAGCTTTCTGCTACCAGCAACCAGCTGTTGCTCATCAGTTATTGCAGATGATCACCGATACTTCCATCGCCTACCTGAAAGCACAGGTTGCTGCAGGTGCCGACCTGGTACAGGTGTTCGACTCATGGGGCGGATTACTCAGCCCTGCTGATTTTGAAGTATTCTCTTTACAATATATCCGTCAGATAGTAGCAGCATTGAAAGATGTTTGTCCTACCATCGTATTTGCCAAAGGTGCATGGTTTGCACTGGAAGACATGGCTGCAACCGGCGCCCATGGCCTCGGTATCGACTGGGCTATCAAACCTGAAATGGCACGCCAGTTTGCAGGCAGCAACATAACCCTTCAGGGTAACTTCGATCCGGCTAAACTGCTGGCACCGATCCCTGAAATTGAAAAAGCGGTAAAAGAAATGCTGAAAGGCTTTGGCAGACAGCGTTACATCGCTAACCTCGGTCACGGTATCTTACCGAATGTACCGGTAGATCATGCGAAAGCATTTGTTGAAACTGTTAAAGCACACGGCTAGTCATGAGCATCAAAGATAATTTCATAGCGTTTATACATCAGCTGCAGGACGATATCTGCCTGGCCTTCGAAACGATCGATGGCAAAGCGAAATTCCGCGAAGACCACTGGGAACGCCCTGGTGGTGGCGGTGGTAAGTCGCGCGTAATCGCTGATGGAAACGTATTTGAAAAAGGTGGCGTCAGCACTTCTATCGTGCATGGCGTATTACCGGAAGCCATGGCCCAGCAGTTTGGTGTTACCAACAGCAACTTCATGGCCTGCGGTATCTCGCTTGTCATCCACCCAATCAATCCTTTTGTACCTACCGTACATGCCAACTTCCGTTATTTCGAACTGTATGATCAGGACGGAAACCTGAAAGACAGCTGGTTTGGCGGTGGTGCAGACCTCACTCCCTACTATCTCGAAGAGCAGGACGGTACTCATTTCCACAAAACTTTCAAAGAGGCCTGTGATCCTTTCGGCGCAGAACTCTACCCGAAATATAAAAAGCATTGCGATGAATATTTCATCAATAAACATCGCGAAAATGAAGCACGTGGTATAGGTGGTATCTTCTACGATTACCTGCGTCCAGATGCAGAAAAATCAGCAGAAGACCTGTTCCGCTTCAGTAAAGCAAATGGTGAGGCATTCCTGAAAGCTTATCTGCCAATTGTAGAGAAAACAAAAGATATTCCTTACACAGAAGCGCATAGAAGCTGGCAGGCGTATAGACGTGGACGTTATGTTGAGTTCAACCTCATTCATGACCGCGGTACACTGTTCGGACTGAAAACGAACGGCCGTACAGAATCTATACTCATGAGCCTTCCGCCGGTAGCCCGCTGGGAATATGATTTCCACCCGGAACCCGGAAGCCCGGAAGCCGCACTGGTAGAATATCTTAAACCAAGAGACTGGATTAAATAACGTTGGAAAATTTTAAAATATTTATAAGATGATCCGTAGAAACAGAATTTTGAGAACATCTCCTGCCATCCGTGCAATGGTGGCGGAAACAATTTTAACACCGAGCGACTTTATCGCGCCGTTATTTGTTACCGAAGGAGAGAATGTGAAGGAAGAGATTAGCTCTATGCCAGGTTATTTCCGCTATTCCACCGACTTAACGGTACGCGAAGCGAAAGAACTCTGGAGCATGGGCATCAAGAGTGTATTGCTGTTTGTAAAAGCACCGGACAACGTTAAAGATAACAAGGGTACTGAAGCTGTAAACCCGAATGGTTTGATGCAACGTGCCATCCGCGCCATCAAAAATGCGATACCTGAAATGGTTGTCATGACAGATGTTGCGCTGGACCCATATTCTTCCTACGGCCATGATGGTATCGTAGAAGGTACAGAAATAGTTAATGATGCTACCGTTGAGGTGCTGGCCCGCATGAGTCTCAGCCACGCTCAGGCCGGCGCCGACTTCGTAGCACCAAGTGATATGATGGACGGCCGCATCCTCGCGATACGTAATATCCTCGAAGCAAACGGTTTCGACAAAACAGGTATCATGGCGTATAGCGCCAAATATGCATCCTGCTTCTATGGTCCTTTCCGTGATGCCCTGGATTCAGCTCCTGGCTTTGGTGATAAAAAAACCTACCAGATGGATTACGCCAACTCCCGTGAAGCTATCAGGGAAACATTAATGGACATCGAGGAAGGCGCAGATATTGTAATGGTTAAACCTGCCATGGCTTACATGGATATCATCCGTATCATTAAAGACCGTACTACCGTTCCGGTTAGTGCTTATCATGTGAGCGGTGAATATGCCATGATCAAGGCTGCAGCTGAAAGAGGATGGCTCAATGAAGAAAAAGCCATCATTGAAAGCTTAACCAGTCTGAAACGTGCAGGTGCCGATCTGATCGCTACCTACTTTGCAAAAGATGCAGTTAAACTACTGCAACATTAATTTAATGAGCTGGCAGTAAGATTTTAAGTAACTTGCATTCTAATCGCGTTTCATCTCAATTTAATTTTTAAATTCAATCACCACATGTACAATAAAAGTGAAAATCTGTTTGAACAGGCGAAGAAAGTCATCCCTGGTGGCGTGAACTCTCCTGTACGGGCTTTCAAAAGCGTAGGTGGTACGCCGATCTTTATGGAACGCGCACAGGGCGCCTATATGTACGATGCAGACGGTAATAAATATATCGACTATATCAACTCATGGGGCCCGATGATCCTTGGTCATGCATACGAACCTGTTGTAAAAGCTATTCAGGAAGCCGCCACCCGCTCTACCAGCTTTGGCGCGCCTACAGCACTGGAAACCCAGATCGCTGAACTGATAGTTGGTATGGTTCCTAACATTGACATGATCCGTATGGTGAATTCCGGTACAGAAGCATGTATGACGGCTATACGTCTGGCAAGAGGCTATACCGGTAAAAATAAATTTATCAAATTCGTAGGTTGCTACCATGGTCATGCAGATGCATTCCTGGTAAGCGCAGGTAGCGGTGTAGCCACGTTAGGCATCCAGTCTATTCCTGGTGTAACCACCACGGTAGCACAGGATACCCTCACAGCGCCTTACAACAACCTGCCTGCTGTTCAGCAGCTGATTGCCGAAAATCCAGATGAAATCGCCGCAATCATTGTAGAACCAGTTGCCGGCAACATGGGCTGTATTCTGCCTCAGCCAGGCTTCCTGGAAGGCTTACGTCAGCTCTGCGATGCAAATAATATTCTCCTGATATTTGATGAGGTAATGACAGGCTTCCGCCTGGCTCGCGGTGGTGCACAGGAATTACTGGGCATCCGTGCAGATCTCGTTACCTTCGGTAAAATCATCGGTGGCGGTATGCCGGTAGGTGCTGTTGCAGGCCCGAAAGCAATCATGGAAAACCTGGCCCCTGCCGGAAAGGTTTACCAGGCCGGTACTTTGAGCGGCAACCCGATCGCCATGATCGCTGGTTATACCCTCCTCAAAACACTGAACGATAATCCGGTCATCTATACACAACTGCAGGAAAAAGCTGACTACCTCGTGAAAGGTCTTCGTGAAGCCTTTGGCGGTGCAGGTGTAGTTCACCATATCAACACCATGGGTTCTATGCTTAGCGCACACTTCACTGAATATCCCATCATCGATTTCGAATCTGCTTCCGCAGCCAACAACGAATTATTCAAAAGATTCTTCCATGCCATGCTGGAACGCGGCGTTTACCTGCCTCCTTCTGCGTTTGAGAGCTGGTTTATGTCTAACGCATTAACCACCGAAGATCTCGACGCTACCATCGATGCAGCAAAATCCGCGATGCAGGCAATCAAATAGTTAACAATTCAATCCTTGTGCTGAGTGGTAAACCGTTTCATACACCGTATGAAGCGGTTTTTTGTTTTCAGACCTATACTATATTCAGCCAAACTGACATTTTCTTCACCTCCCGCCCTTGCTAATGTATTTTTCCTTATTTTGTCTGCAATGAATTCCACCGCATGCTGACTGTAAATCTATATACAGATAATGAACTGCTGACTTTACTCAAAAGCGACAGCAATACTGCGTTCGTGGAAATCTATAACCGCTACTGGGCAGAGCTCTATACCGCCGCTTTCCGCCGTATCAAATCAAAGGAAATCGCAGAAGAAATCATCCAGGACCTCTTTACCAACCTCTGGATAAACAGACTGGTACTCGATATCAAGCTCTCGCTGAAAGCTTATCTTCATACTGCCATCCGTAATGCGGTACTGAACCAGCTCGAAAAAAATGAAGTGCGTGAACGCTGGAAAGCTTACCTGAAGGCACTCTCCACAGACAGCGACGATTCACTACAGGCTATCATCAACTCCAACGACCTGTCTGCCCTGGTAGATAAGGAAATTGAAAAACTCCCGCTAAAGTGCAGGGAAGTCTACCAACTCAGTCGCAAAGAGCATCTACCTAATAAAGAAATAGCAGCAAAACTGCAGATTTCCGAAAAAACCGTGGAAAGTCATCTGACGAAAGCCTTGAAAACATTGAAGATTCAGCTGCGTGACAACCTCCAGTCACTTCTTTTTTAATTTTTTTTCCGCTTCACTCAGGGATGCCTCTTTTTCACCTGTCTATATTAACAGGACAATTACGTTATGAAAAAATATGAGCTTCCACCACGGGAACTGATACAACGATTTCTTACTGATACCTGTACCGACACAGAAAGGGCGGAAATACTACAGTGGTATGCCGCCTGGGAAGATGAGGAAGATCCACTGCTGTCGCTGGCCGACGGCGAACGATCCGCTTTGCAGCAACGTATGCTGTCGCAGATAGAAACCAGAACAGCACACAATACTATTGTTGCTCCGGCCCGCCGCCACTTCAGATGGCTGTATTACACAGCCGGCACGGCTGCCGCCAGCATACTGCTATTCCTGGGAATTCATCAGTACAACCGTAGTCACCAACCCGCGCCAATCGTAGAAGTGCACCAGATTCTGCAAAACAGCTCTGCTGCCATCCATCCCTATAAACTGGACGATGGCTCCATTGTATGGCTGAAACCCGGCGCCACATTGATTGCGCCCGTTGGCTTTGCAGAAAACAACCGTAGCCTGCGCCTCACCGGCGAAGCCTTCTTCGATGTAGCCGCCAATCCTAAACTGCCGTTCCGGGTGAGCACCGCCCACCTGACAACAGAAGTATTAGGTACCTCCTTCAGCATGAAAGAGGAAGCCGGAAAAGCCGAAGTAACGGTATTCTCCGGAAAAGTAGCCGTCAAAAAGATTGAAACAGCCGCGGTGGCCACCACCGTACTGCCACATCAGAAAGTCAGCATACCGGCAGCAAACCAGCCACTCGCTTTATCTACGATCAATGCAAATACACCAGAGATCTGGGAAAGATGTGAATTGGATTTCAACAACGCAACCATAGGACAAATCAGCCAGGCACTTAACAAACGCTTTCAGGTACATATCACCATCAAAGACAGCACCATTGCGCATTACACGTTAAAAGCAGACTTCTCGGGCATGCACCTGCCCGCAATTCTTGAACTGATGCACAAAGCGCTAAATATCAACTATTCAATTAAAGGAGAAGAAATAATACTACATCAACCAATACAGTAACAGCAAACACATAATGGAAAAAAAATGCTTAGAGGTGGTACCAGCACCCCTAAGCATAACAGAACTTACCTGTAAAACAGGTAAAGGGATCCATTTATGTCCCATTAATCGAGAAATGAAACAGTTAAATCTATGAAATTTCATTTACAATTTCTTTCAAGGCTACCCTTCGTTATGAAAGTAACATTGAGTCAACTCTGCCTGGTAATCCTCTTTACCGGCGTTACTTATGCCAACAGCACCAAAGGCCAGACGGTCCTGGAAAAAACGGTGACTGTAAATACCGGTGCCGGGAACCTGGGCAATCTGCTCAGTACCCTGGAAAAAACTGTTCCGGTAAAATTTGTCTACAGCCGTGATATCGTTCCGGTTGATAAAGCGGTCAATATCCCCAACAGGGAATGGACTTTGTCTACACTACTCAATACCGTACTCAATCCGGAAGGAATCAGCTATGAGCTCTCCAACGGCATGATCGTGCTCTCTCCCATGAAAAACGAACTAACGGAAGCCCCCGTACGTAGTTTTCCGGTAAAGGGTAGAGTGACTGACACTAATGGCAGCCCACTCCCTGGTGTAGCCGTTATGCTGAAAGGCACTACCAAAGGTGCTATCACCGATGCCAACGGAGAATACCACTTTGAAGTGGCAGATGCCAACGGGATCATCGTATTTAAGCTCATGGGATATAATTCACTGGATGTGCAGGTAGCTGCTGCCAGTGGCAATATCACCCTCTCTCCAAATACTACCAATATCAACGAAGTAGTGGTGGTGGGTTATGGTACGCAGAAAAAAGCCAGTGTTACCGGCGCCATCGCCAGTGTCAATACCAAAGAGCTGCTGCAAACACCTTCCAGTAACCTGACCAACTCCCTCGTAGGCCGTATGCCCGGACTCATCGCCACCAATGCCAGCGGCAAGCCAGGCAGCGGTTCCAGCATATCTATCCGCGGTAAAAGTACTTTCGGTAATAACGATGCGCTTATCGTGGTAGATGGTGTGGTACGCCCCTTCGATCAGCTGGACCCTAACGAGGTGGAAACAGTTACCATCCTGAAAGATGCCGCTGCTGCTGCCGTTTATGGTGCACGCGCTGCCAACGGGGTTATCCTGGTAACCACCCGCCGCGGACATACCGGCAAACCTCGTTTCAATTATTCTGGTTATGAAGGTGTGCAGATGCCTACCAGGTACCCTAAGCTGATGTCGGCATATGAATACGGCCTCACCAACAACGCTGCCCGTATCAACGCCGGACAAGATCCCAATAACCCGCAATATGCGCCACAGTTCTATACAGACGCACAATTGCAGGATTTCAAAAGTGGTAAGGTAGGAACAGACTGGTATGCTGCCTCTTTCAAAAAGAACTCCCTGCAATCACAACATAACCTCACGGTGGATGGTGGTTCTGAAAATATCAAATACTTCTTCTCTGCCGGATACCTTGACCAGCAAGGGATGTACGATAATATTTCGTATAAACGCTATAGCTTCCGTTCTAACGTAGACGCACGTATCAACAAACGTTTTTCTATCAGTGTAGATGTAGATGGAAGAGTAGGTAAGAATAGCAGCCCTGAATTTACAGATGTGACCATCTTCAGTCACGTAATCCGCGAGAAGCCTGTGTTTAACGCGTATAACCCTGACGGCTCTCCGAAAAATACGACCGGCGAACACCCGATCGAAGAGATTAACAGCAAAGGATATATGCGTAATGAACTGGCTACCTTCTTCGGTACCCTCAGCTTCAAACATGAACTGGACATGATCACCAAAGGCCTCAATGTTACGGGTAGAGTGAATTACAACCGCAACACCAACGTTAAAAAGGAATTTGATGTACCATATACCATGTATGATCTTGACGCGAATGGTAATGTTATCCTGACAAAAACTGTAGGTAAAAACCTGACCAAAACAGAGTTGTCGCAAGGCCTGGAGCAAAACGGCGGTACTACCGTAAACCTGGCACTGAACTATTCCCGCGATTTTAACAAGCACCACATAGGCGGTTTATTATTGTACGAACAATACACCAGCCGCGCCGACAGCTTCTCTGCCTACAGAACGAACTTCCCTACCAACCTGGTAGATGAACTCTCTGCCGGTGGCGCCGTAGATAAAACAAATGATGGTACTGCTGCTGAAACCGGCCGCCTGAGCTACGTTGGTAGAATCAACTACGACTACAACATGAAATACATTGCGGAAGTTTCTTTCCGTTATGATGGCTCCGAAAACTTCCCTCCTGGCAAACGCTTTGGCTTCTTCCCGGCTGCATCACTGGGCTGGAGAATTTCAGAAGAAAACTTCTTTAAAAATGCCAGCTCACTTAATTTCATCGATAACCTGAAAATCCGTGGCTCTTATGGTTTGCTGGGTAACGACCGTATCGGCGCTTTCCAGTATAACCAGTACTATAGCTTCGACAAACCGGCAGTATTCGACGGAAAGGTAGACCAGTCCGTTGTTTATGGCGTATATCCTAACCCTAATGTTACCTGGGAAAAAGCGAAAACAACAGACGTAGGTATTGAGGCTTCTTTGTTCAAAGGTAAATTAGGTATCGAGGCGGATTACTTCTACAAACGTACTTCCGATATCCTTCGTCCGCGTACATTGTCTATCCCGGGCACTTTCGGCCGTACACTGCCGGATGAAAACTATGCCGTAGTTGACAATACCGGATTTGAAATTTCTGTAAGCCACAACGGCAACATCGGCCAGTTCAATTACTTCGTGAAAGCAAACGGTAGCTACGCGCACAATACAGTGATCGTACTGGATGAAGCAGACAACACGCCTTTCTACCTGAAACGTAAAGGGAAACCAATTGACTATGTAACCGGACTCGTATCTGATGGCCTGTTCCAGTCTAATAAAGATGTTTACAGCAACCCGGTTCAGTTCACGAAAAACGTTGCAAAAGCAGGCGATATCAAATATAAAGACCTGAACGGCGACGGTATCATCGATGATTATGACAACACTGTTTTATCATATAACGGCACCACACCGAAAGTAATACTGGGCTTATATCTCAGCGGAAACTGGAAAAACATAGACCTCGGCATCCTCTTCCAGGGCGCCTTTATGAGCAACATCATGTTACAGCAAACCGGCAGAAACATGTTCGATAACGGTGGTAATTCCAACAGCTTCGCTTACCTCCTCGACTACTGGACGCCTGATAATCCAAATGCAAAATACCCAAGAGCTTACCTGGACCGCAACTCCAACAACGACAGAGATTCTGATTTCTGGTTGAAAAAAACAGGATATGTACGTCTGAAATCTTTCGAATTAGGCTACACCTTCCCTAAAAACCTGATCAGAAATATCGAACGTTTACGCGTATACGCTTCCGGTCTCAACGTATTTACCATCGATCAGTTCAAACTCTTCGATCCTGAATCCGTTGCCGGCAAAGGAGCTTATTATCCGCAACAGAAAAGCTTTAACCTGGGTGTAAACTTAACCTTCTAATGCTATCGTCCATGAAGTCTAACATATATATCGCATCAATACTACTCCTGCTCTTTGCATCTTCCTGTACAAGAGTATTAGAGAAAAACAGTCTTAACCAGGTAGATTCAGATGCTATCTGGAAAGATGAAAATCTTACCCGTCTCTTCCTGAATAATATCTACGCCAACAGACCGGGTTTTGACAATGGTAACCCGCCTATCCAGGATAACATCTGTGATGAAACCCGCATCGGTGCCAGCACAGGTAACCCTTTCAATATCCTGGCAGGCGCCTGGACGTCTTCCTCCAACTATTTCGATTATTGGGCTTACGCAGATGTTCGCAAGGCAAATGAATTCATCCAGGGCATTACTACTAAATCTACCATCAAGGAATCACTGAAAAAGCAATATCTCGGCGAAGCCAAATTCCTCCGCGCCATCACCTATTTCGATATGGTGAAAAGATACGGCGGTGTTCCTATCATCACTGAGCCGCAAGACATCAACGATGATCTGCTGGTAAAAAGAAATACCATCGATGAATGTTACCAGTTCATCGTAAAGGAATGCGATGAAGCAGCTGCTATCCTGCCAGACAAAGGCCAGACGCAGACAGGCAGAGCTACCCGTGGCGCCGCCCTGGCACTTAAATCAAGAGCATTGTTATTCTACGCCAGCCAGCTGTACAACACTACCAACGATAAAACCCGCTGGGAAAACGCAGCACAGGCTGCCAAAGCAGTGATGGACCTCAAGCAGTACTCCCTCTACGGTGATGTTCGTCGTATCATGCTGGATAAAAGCAATAGCGAAGTAATCTTTGAAGTGCAATACAGCAAGCCTGACAAAGAGCATGGATGGGATGCACAGGCAAAACCATTATCACTCGCCAATGGTATCGGTCCTAAACGTTGTCCACTCCAGGAGCTGGTAGATGCCTTCCCGATGGCGAATGGCTATGGTATATCACAGGCACAGAGCGGCTACGATCCAAATAATCCATATGTTGGCCGCGATAAACGCTTCTATGCCGCTATCGTGTACAATGGCTCCGATTACTGCGGCAGAACGCAATACACGCACGTAGATGACCCGGATGGTATCGGTAAATCCTTCTGCACTACTACTGGTTACTATCAGCGTAAAGGCGTCGATGAAACCAATAAAGGCTATAGTTCAGGTAAAGGAAGCGACCAGAACTGGATCGAAATCCGTTACGCCGAAATCCTCCTTAACTATGCAGAAGCCCGCAACGAGGCCACCGGCCCTGATGGCACCGTTCTAGATGCACTGAATACCCTCCGCACACGCGCTGGTATCACCAATCAGCTGACTACAGACATCACACAGGATTCTATGCGTAATCTCATCAGAAATGAGCGTTATGTAGAACTGTGCATAGAAATGAAAAGGTACTGGGACCTGAGAAGATGGAAAATCGCAGATAATGCCAACGTGCTGAATGGCAGAAGATACACCGGCATGAAGATCACCAAAGTGGGTAACGGCTGGAAATATGAGCGCGTAGTGGTAGATCCTAAACCTTCTGTATTCCTCCCTTATATGTACTACATGCCGATTCCTTTTTCTGAAATGATCAAAAACAGTAATCTCAAACAAAACGATAACTGGTAAGTAGTTTCATCTACTCAATCATCTACCTAAAAGATAAAATATGTATAAATATATTATAGCAGCCTTTCTTTTCATCAGCGCCTATGCTTGCTCAAAGGCTGACCTGCAGCCTATCGGCGCCAAAAGTGACCAGGCCCTGGTACAGGATATCGTCGTATCAGATACCACACAAAATGACGTCTCTGCCAGTAAATCTGTACCTAAAATCGTGACCGATCCGGTTACGAACGTAGAAAAACTGGCCAGTCCAAACGATCCGTTGCAGATCATTGTAACACTCAAACCTGGTACAGACATTAAAAATCTTAATGTGAGATTTGTGATGTCGTCACAATCCAAATATGCTAAGGTCTCACCAGTACTCGGACATATGGGCGATTATACGAATGGGGGAACATATACCGTAACATCCCAGAGCGGGAAAAACGTAAACGTATATACATTGGTCATAAAAGGCTCATAACCACAAATACATTTATATAAAATGAACGGCATCTCAATTAGTTGAGATGCCGTTTTTCTTGCTTGCATTTACCGTTCACCAATTTACAGCAAGGAAATTCTCATTAATCTGTTATTTTTGCAAGATGTTGAAGTTGCGCTATATCATTTGTACTGTCATCCTGCTGTCGCTACAGCTGGGTACTGCCGTACATGCAAAGGCGTTTTCTTTAAAGCATCCCCTCACCGTCTGGCAAAAATTACAAGCAATTGAAGCCAGTGAAGATTTTGTGGAGGATGTGGCAGAGCAGCTTCAGATTACCGTGGACAACGACGATGAAGATATTCCGGACCGTGTTCACGATGAAGTCAAACGTCGCAAGACTAAATATTATCTTTCTGCTACTAACCAGCAGTACAGTATTGCCAATCGTGTCACCTACCTCGACACGGATACCACGGAATACAGCATTAATCTCGCCGATATCAAATCAGGCAGTTTCCTGCTGGGAAAACCGCTCAAGCCGGCATACTATTCTTTCCTTTTCAGGTTCACTCCCTTCTGATTACAGCATTTTCATTAACCCATTTCTCTATTATCCTCATCAACAAAGACTGTGTTACAAAACGCAGGCCTTTGCTGTTTTGCTCCTTATGCTGCTTTGCGTGCAAAAAATTGCGCCGAAGGTGCCTCTCTGCGCGCTTTGCGAGCAAAATCATTTGCTGTATGCCTCAACGAGGCCAAATACTTATTGCTATGCGTCAATATACAGGGATTTATACATCGCTGATCGCCCTTTTCATGGCCGGTTGTGCCACCAAAGCTGAAAAGAAACAAGACCTCAAATCATTACCTGTAGCCAGGATCATTGCAAAAGACACTGTGTTGCACCGTGCTTATGTGGCCGATATACAGGCAGTTCAAAACGTAGAAATCCGTGCCCGCGTAAATGGGTTTTTAGATAAAATTTATGTAGATGAAGGACAGGAAGTGAAGAAAGGACAGCTGCTATTCGGCATCAACGATGCCGAATACCGCGCCGAACTATCCAGGGCGAAAGCTGTCCTCAGCAGCTTAACAGCGGAGTCTAAATCTGCCGCACTGGAACTGGAAAGAGTAAAATTACTGACGGACAAAAAAGTAATTGCCGCTTCTGAACTGGAAGTAGCCAAAGCTAAACTGGCCGCTGCACAGGCAAAAATTGAAGAGGCCAATTCCGCTGTATCCAATGCAGAGATGCGCCTCTCCTTTACCAGTATCCGCGCGCCTTTCGATGGTATCATCGACAGGCTGCCACTGAAAAAAGGTAGCCTGATATCCGAAGGTACACTCCTCACCACCGTGTCGGATACACGTGAGGTGTACGCCTACTTCAACGTCTCTGAAACTGAATATTTAAAATATAAAAAATCGACAGACAAAGGAGACAACTCCTACAACGAAGTACAACTGGTACTGGCCGACGGTTCGGATTATAACCACATCGGAAAGATAGAAACCATGGAAAGTGAATTCGAGGAAAATACCGGCTCCATTGCCTTCCGCGCTACTTTCCCCAACCCTTCCAAACTGCTGAAACATGGTGCTAGCGGTAAAGTAAAACTCACCTCCGAAATGGACAGCGCGGTCATCATCCCGCAGAAAGCTGTCTTTGAAATGCAGGATAAAAACTACGTCTTCGTGGTAGACCAGGGCGGAACAGTAAAGATGAAAAACTTCGTTCCGCAAACCAGGTTTGCACACTTCTACATCGTGGAATCCGGCCTTCAGCCCGGCGAACAGATCGTATGTGAAGGCGTACGCAATATCCGTGATGGTATGCAGATCGCACCAAGATCTGTAGCCATGGACAGCTTACTGAGTTTATAAACAACACTGCTTTACCGAAACTGACAATTCATGTTTTCTACATTCATAAAACGACCGGTGCTATCACTGGTCATATCTCTTATTATCACATTGGTAGGGCTTTTAGCGCTATTCACGCTGCCTGTTACCCAATTCCCGGATATCGTACCGCCGTCGGTAACTGTAACGGCAAAGTATACCGGCGCCAACGCCGAAGTATGTGCCAAAGCCGTAGCTACTCCCGTAGAAAGAGCCATCAACGGGGTTCCCGGCATGACGTATATGTCGTCCGTATCCAGTAACGACGGTATCACCGTTATCCAGGTGTTTTTCCAGGTAGGCACCGACCCCGACCAGGCCGCTGTAAACGTGCAAAACCGCGTGGCCACCGTCATCGACGAATTACCGGAAGAAGTTATCAAAGCCGGTGTTACCACCGAAAAAGAGGTAAACAGTATGCTGCTCTACCTCAACATCATGAGTGAAGACACCACACTAAACGAACAGTTTATCTACAACTTCGCCGATATCAACGTACTCCAGGAACTGAAACGTATTGATGGCGTTGGCCGCGCGGAAATCATGGGCGCCAAGGAATATGCGATGCGTGTATGGCTGAAACCCGACCGCATGCTGGCTTACAACGTCTCTTCCGAGGAAGTGGTGCAGGCAATACGCAAACAGAATATCGAAGCGGCTCCCGGAAAAACCGGCGAAAGCTCCGATAAAAATCCACTGATGCAGCAATATGTTCTACGCTACACCGGGAAATTCTTCGAACCTAAGGAATATGAAAATATCGTCATCCGCGCCGGCAATGACGGCACGGTATTACTGCTGAAAGATGTATCTGACGTGGAGTTCGGCGCACTCACCTATAGCATGGTTTCCAAAACCGATGGCAAACCATCTGCTTCTATCATGCTCAAACAGCGCCCGGGTTCCAACGCACGCGATGTTATCAACAACGTAAAAGCCAAAATGGAAGAAATGAAAAAAACTTCATTTCCTCCCGGCATGACGTTCAACTTCAACTACGACGTTTCCCGCTTCCTAGATGCCAGTATCCACGAAGTAGTACGTACGTTGTTCGAAGCCTTTATCCTGGTATTTATCGTGGTGTTTATCTTCCTGCAGGATTTCCGCTCCACACTCATACCGGCTTTAGCCGTTCCTGTAGCCCTGATCGGCACATTGGCATTTATGCAGATGATGGGCTTTTCTATTAACCTGCTCACCTTATTTGCCCTTGTTCTGGCCATTGGTATTGTGGTAGATAATGCCATTGTAGTGGTAGAAGCAGTACACGTGAAGATGAGCGAAGAACATCTGCCACCAATGGAAGCCACACTGGAGGCGATGAAAGAGATCAGCGGCGCACTGGTAGCCATCACACTGGTGATGTCGGCGGTATTTATTCCGGTGGCGTTTCTCTCTGGTCCGGTGGGCGTTTTCTACCGGCAATTCTCGCTTACACTGGCTATTTCCATCGTCATTTCCGGTATCAACGCAGTAACGTTAACGCCTGCACTCTGTGCCATCATGCTCAAACACAATCATGGCACACCGAAGAAGAAAAGCCTGTTACAGCGTTTCTTTGCAGGCTTCAACAAAGGTTATAATGCTACTGAGAATAAATACGCTTCACTGATTAAAAAGATGGCTGGCCGCCGCGTCATCACCATCGCCTGCCTGATCTTCTTCTTCATCGCAACCTGGGGAGTGAGCGCCATCCTCCCTTCCGGCTTCATTCCTACGGAAGATCAGGGTATGATCTACGTAAACGTAACAACACCACCAGGTGCTACTGTTGAACGTACAGAAAAGGTGCTCGACGAGGTTCAGGCCATCGCCGCGCAATCTGATGAAGTGGAGTCTGTATCTACACTTGCGGGATATAGCCTGGTAAATGAAGTGGCCGGCGCCTCCTACGGCATGGCCATGGTCAACCTGAAACCATGGGAAGACCGTAAGGCATCCGTACAGGATATTATAGAAAGATTACAGAAAGAAACAGCAGGGGTGGCAGATGCCTCCATCGAGTTTTTCCCACCTCCAACCGTACCCGGATTCGGTAACAGTAGCGGTTTTGAGCTGCGCCTGCTCGACAAAACCGGCGGTAACGATATCAAAGAAACGGCCGACATTACCGATAAATTCATTGATGCGCTCAAACGCCGTCCTGAAATAGGTAGCGCGTTTACCAGCTTCGACGCCAGCTTCCCGCAGTACATGATTCATGTAGATCAGGCCATGGCCGCAAAGAAAGGTGTCAGCATCGACAATGCCATGAGTAACCTGCAAACACTGATGGGTAGCTACTATGCGTCTAACTTCATCCGCTTCGGACAAATGTATAAAGTAATGGTACAGGCAGATCCGCGGTACAGGACAAAACCGGAAGACCTGCTGGCATTACATGTGAAGAATGATCGTGGGGAGATGGTATCCTACGCGGATTTTATCAAACTGGAACGCGTATACGGACCTGAACAACTTACCCGTTACAATATGTACACCGCCGCCATGATCAATGGCGACGCGGCTCCGGGATATAGCAGCAGCCAGGCAATACAGGCGGTACAGGAAGTGGCCGCAAAAGAACTGCCTCGCGGTTATACGTATGAATGGAGCGGGATGACAAGAGAACAAATCCTCTCCGGCAACCAGGCGATTTACATTTTCATTATCTGCCTTGTATTCGTATACCTCCTGCTGGCAGCACAATACGAGAGCTTCCTGTTACCATTGCCGGTAATCCTCTCTTTACCCGCCGGTATTTTCGGGGCTTTCCTCTCCTTAAAATTATTAGGACTGGAAAACAATATCTATGCACAGGTAGCACTGGTCATGCTGATTGGCCTCTTAGGTAAAAACGCTATCCTGATCGTAGAATTTGCCATCCTGAAAAACAAGCATGGCGCGAATGTGCTGGATGCGGCCGTAACAGGCGCGGTGTCCAGGTTAAGACCAATTCTGATGACCTCCTTCGCGTTCATCGCCGGTCTGATACCGCTGTGTATCGCCAGTGGCGCAGGCGCTATGGGTAACAGGTCTATCGGTACTGCTGCCGCTGGCGGTATGCTGATAGGAACCATTTTCGGCGTGATCGTCATTCCCGGACTCTATGTCCTCTTTGCATCCATGACACGTAAAAAGAAGGAAGTACTAAACAGTTACACGAATGAATAATCAAAAGAGATACTTACGTTATAGCATATACGCACTTACACTTGTTACAGGTGTAAGTGCCTGTAAGCTGCCCAAACAGGTAGCTACACCCGTGCCGGTAACATTGCCGGCGGCTCCTGCAGACACCATCGATCTGGCAGCATTGACCACCGTTTTTAAAGATGCTAATCTTAAAACACTGATAGATACTGCACTGGCAGCCAATTTCGACCTGCTCGCCGCCAGCCAGCGCGTGGTAGTGGCGCAGTCGCAGCTACGGATGGCCCGCAATGCCTGGCTGCCACAAGTCAACGCTGTGGTGAGCGCCGGCGCCGATAAATATGGCGACTACACCCTCAACGGTGTTGGTAACTATGATACCAATCTCTCACCCAATATTGATAAAGACCAGAAAATACCGGTGAGTCCTACGCCGGAATTCTTCGTTGGCTTCAGAAGTACCTGGGAAATAGACCTGTGGGGAAAACTGCGCGCTCAGAAAGACGCCAGCTATTCCCGGTACCTGGCTACCCGGGAAGGACAACGCCTGCTGCGTACACAGGTGATTGCCGGCGTAGCCACGCTGTACTACGACCTCGTAGCGCTGGACCATGAACTGAACATCATCCGTCGCAATACGGACCTGCAGCTGTCTGCCCTTAACACCGTAGAAGTGCAAAAAGCCGGTGGCCGTGCTACAGAGCTGGCAGTACAGCAGTTTAAAGCACAGCTCCTCAGCACGCGTGCACTGGAAAACACCGTCAAACAACAGATCGTTGCCACCGAAAACCAGCTGAATGCACTACTGGGACGTTTACCACGGCCCATTGTTCGTAGTACCGACACCGTTAGCCTGATTCCCGGTGCTATCAGCACAGGTATACCGGGTACACTGCTGCTACAGCGCCCGGATATACAACAGGCCGAACTGGAGCTCGCCGCCGGCAATGCAGATGTAAAAGCAGCCAGGGCAGCCTTCTTCCCTTCGCTGACCATCACGCCATATGCAGGCTATAACGCTTTTAAGGCGGAGCTGTTGTTTAAATCTCCTGCAAGTATTGCCTGGGGCGCCCTGGGCGCACTCACCATGCCGGTATTCAACCAGCAGCAATTAAAATCACAGTTTAATATAAACCAGGCCAACGCCCTGACAGCCTTTTACCGCTATCAGCAAACGATCGTTGACGGCTATTCGGAGGTATCCACCATCATGAATAAAGTCCTCAACGAGCAGGATACCTGGAAGTTAAAAACAGAAGAAGTAGCGGTATTAAGAGAAGCAGTATCTACTTCCAACCTCTTGTTTACCACCGGCTACGCCAATTACCTGGAAGTTATCACTGCCCAGAAAAGCGTGCTGGAAGCGGAATTAACGCTGATCAGTACCCGTAGAAATGTTTATCAGGGGATGATTACATTATATAGAGCGCTTGGTGGGAATTAGCCTCCTGTCGTTTATATCCGAAAAAGCAAGGGGTCGGCCAATGGCCGACCCCTTGCTTTTTCGGATTTGCCGATTGCCGAAGGCGATCGCCAAATCCGGAAAACTTAATATTATTTCTTGTGCTGGAACAGCCATTCCACCACACCTGGCTCCTTAAACACATTATCCCAGCTGTTATGCTGTACACCCGGATATTCAGTGTATTTATATTCCACACCCAGACTTTTCAGCTTCTCCGCATATACCCTGGAACCCTGCACCGGCACTACCGGGTCAGCATCTCCATGGAAAATCCATACCGGTACCTTACCGGCAAAATTACCTGCAGCGGCTACATTACCGGCACCACAGATAGGAAAGGCAGCAGCAAACATTTCCGGGTATTTGGTGATCATATAGAAAGTACCCATGCCGCCCAGCGATAAACCACCGATATATACCCTGGAAGGATCTATTTTACCAGTGGCCAGCAAACTGTCCAGCAGCGGCTTCAGCAGGGCTGTTGGCCTTGTGGGGGCGCCATCAATCGGAAAATCCACACCTGTTACCTGGTTGTTGCCATCCCGCTGAATATTCATCGGGGCCCAGGTGGTGTTGGCAGGGCATTGCGGAAAGATAACATAGGCAGGATATTTTTCGCGCAGACTATCAGTAGCAAGCCAGGCGCCACCATGCAGCAGCTGTGCCTTATTATCACTGCCACGCTCGCCTGCTCCATGCAGGAATATGATCAGGGGATAACGTTTCTGAATATCATAATGCAAAGGGGTCATCATACGGTAACGAAGCGTATCACCCTTATGGATATACGATTCGTAACTGTAAACAGAGTCGGGGATTTGTGCCTTCACATTCATACCCAATACCAATATGAATAAGCACAGCAATAACGGATAGCGCATAAGAGGAAATTTTACCTAATATACTATCAGAACTGTGTTATTGCAAGTTAGTATTTAAGAATGAAATGCTGTTTGCTCTTAAGGTCTTTGCGGAAAAATACTAATCCAATGAAAAACAGGTCAATGGTGCAGGTTACCTGTTCGTTGTCCTGGATCCGGTGCCATACTTCTTCCATGTCCGGTGTCCAGTGAATATCATCAAATATCAATACGGTGTCTTCGTGCACATATTTCAGTGCTTCCAGGAAGTAATTCCAGGTGGGTTCCTTACGGTGGTTGCCGTCGATATACATCCAGTCCAGACTACTTAACTGAGGCAATAATTCCGGTAGTACCGTGTCAAAATTGCCTATTCGCTGCTGGATGTTGTTAATATGGAGGGAGTCAAAATTCTTTTTAGCCTGCGCTGCAATATTCGGACATCCTTCTATCGTGTATACGGTAGCGTTAGGGTCCCCTTTGGCCATATAGGCGGAAGAGAGCCCCATGGAAGTGCCCAGTTCTACAATATTCTTAGGCTGCAGGTGTTGGATCAGGCGGTAAAACAGCTGCCCGAACTTAGGTTGTTTGGCTGCATAGCGGGTGATATCCGCAATTTTCCGCTCATTTCCTTTAGATACCAGTGAGCCGGCGCCCAGGTCCGTTACCTGGATGGTGCCTTCGCTGGCCAGTAATTGTTTGCGCAACAGTTCAATCTCCCCAAACTCAGGACGTTCCTGCTTATCCCGCAATACATCTTCTATCAGCGAAAATACAAAAGGGGAATGCACGTCATGTCTGTTACCTGCGGTAAGATAATACCGGAGATATTTTCGGGCTACGGTGATCTGTTGCGCTAAACTCACTATATCTGGTTATTTCGTTAATAAATCTTTCCTTTGATGATGCCCCATTTATGCAGTCGATGTTGGAGAGATACCCTTAATACACCCAGGCCGTAAATGGCGCTGCGCTTAAAGTTGATACTGCTCGCCTCATCGAAGTATTTTGTAGGACAGGTTACTTCTGCGATATCATAACCTTTCATGAAGATCTGTGAAATCATCTCATTATCAAACACAAAGTCGTCATTATCAGCCATATAATTGATATTTCTCAATACTTCGGCTGAAAAAGTACGGTAACCGGTATGATATTCACTCAGTTTCTGACCAACCAGGATATTCTGGGTTAATGTTAAGAAACGATTAAATACGTATTTGTACATCGGCATTCCTCCCTTTAAGGCGCCTTTTCCAAGGATACGGCTGCCGAAAACCACCGGGTAAACATCATTTGCAATGATACTGCACATGGCGGTAATCAGCTTTGGCGTATACTGGTAGTCCGGATGTAACATAACAACAATATCGCCTCCGAGTTCAAGCGCTTTATTGTAACAGGATTTCTGATTACCACCATAGCCCTTGTTTACATCATGGCGGATAATATGCTTAATACCCAGCTCCTGCCCAACGGCTATCGTATTATCCTTGCTGCAGTCGTCTACCAATACAACTTCATCAACAATGTCAAAAGGGATTTCCCTGTATGTCTTCTCCAGCGTAAGCGCTGCGTTGTAGGCCGGTAACACTACCACGATCTTTTTCTGATTCAGCATGAAGGTGGATATAATTTGTAGGTTTAGGGTGCAAAGGTAACTTACCTTATGATAATTCAAAATATAATTGAACAACCATCCATCATGATTTAATTTTAACTGTTATTAATTATTTATCTTTGTTCCTTGATGTTTTTGGCATCATATTTTCTTAAATTTTTGTTAACAAAAAGCAAAAGAAGCATGTTAAATCACCTACCAACGGAAATGCGGCATGGTTACAGCTTAGGTCCAAAGCGCGGCGTGGCATTACCGTTAGTAAATCTGGCTGAAAAACCTAACGCTAAAAAATGGTGGAAATTAATCCCGGTGTTGTTTGTGTTGCTATTATCTTTCAACGTACAGGCCCAGGAGCCGGAATTAAAATCAACCGTAGCACCAACTATTAAAACTTCTGACACAACAATTAAAAAAATCCTGGACGAAATCCAGCGTATAACAGACAGCGATAAACAAAACACTAACTATATTCAGGCACTCTTACAAGGTAAAGAGCTGGACAACATGGATAAGTATAACCTCATTAAAATGAATGTTATCAATGCCAGCGAAACATACTACCTCCTGAATAAAAAAATCATTGACTTAAAATCACGTACTACTACCAATAACCTCGATGTATTCATTACATCACTCAACAACCCGGAAAGTAAAGCCCTTGGCTTCTCCCTCAGCGATCGTATCGTTGACCTGGTCGAAAAAATCATCCTCCAGAATAAATCTGATAAAGGAGATAAAAACAGTAAAATAGTGGAATCAACAAAATCCATTATCAACAGTCCTATCTTCCAGAGCTTTACCTCCCTCACACCACCACTGGCCATCGCCAACTCCGTGATGAACTTCCTGCACAGTGTGAGCGTAAACAACAAACAGATCAGCCAGAAAAATCTGCAGGAATTTGAAAAAGAACTGAATAAATACGTAGTATACTATACAGCGCTCAATGATGCCAACCAGAAGTTCGAATATGGCCTTAACTTCAATAAAGACCAGCTCGGACTCCTCCAGGAAAATCTCTTTGACCACCTGTCGTTTACCGCCACCAGCCTGAAATTCCCACCTCCACAGAAAGGAAATCAGCCGCTGAGCCAAACCATGAACGAATACTTCTTCGACTTCAAAAAAGACAAGGTCATCGACTTCTTCAATCAGCTGGAAGCCAAATATACCGGCAAAAACAAGCGTATCGACTATGAGTCCTTACTGCGCGAAAATCCAAACCTGAAAGAAGTAAACAACCAGCTGGAAGACCTCGTACTGCAAACAAAACGTTTCGAAAACCTGTACAATGAGTACTTCACACTCCTGGATTCCTACTATTCCAAAGTGAACAACGGTCTCAAAATTGCACAGGATAACGGCCTCGCCGATAAAAGCATTATCGATAACAAACAGGCCGAATTCAGAAACCTGAAAACCGAAGCTGTACAAGAAATCCAGGCTTCCATCAATATCAAAGAACTCTACCAGAATACAGAGAAAATCAAGTACCGCTACAGAATCTTCTAGTAGTCATCCTGATAAAAATTACCGGTATCGGGGATTTAAGGTTAAAACATCCTTAAATCCCCGATTTCTTTTTGATATTATATAGATTTTATCGATACCTTTACCGCATTAAAGAAAGCAAATGACGACTGTACAACTGGAGTATATTGTTGCGGTAGATACCTACAGAAGTTTTGTAGTAGCAGCAGAGAAATGCTTTGTAACCCAGCCCACACTGAGTATGCAGATTCAGAAACTGGAAGACGAACTGGGTATCAAACTTTTCGACCGTAGTAAGTTGCCTGTGGTGCCAACAGAAATAGGCGTGGCAGTCATCGCACAGGCAAGAATCATCCTCAAGGAAAATGCGCGTATCCGCGAAATCATAGCAGACCAGAAAAAAGAAGTACAGGGAACGTTGAAAGTAGGCATTATTCCTACCCTCGCACCCTACCTCCTACCACGTATCCTCACGGGTTTCATGAAAAAATACCCGAAGGTGAAACTGGAAATCTGGGAATATCCTACAGATCAGATCATGCAGCAACTGAAACAGGAACTGCTCGACTGCGGTCTGCTGGCCACTCCGCTGCACAATCCACACCTCGAAGAACACCCGCTGTTCTATGAGTCCTTTGTAGTATACACCTCCCGTAATCACCAGCTATTCGAGAAAAAGGTCATCCGCGCGGAAGACCTGGATGTCAAGGAAGTATGGCTGCTCAACGAAGGCCACTGTATGCGCAACCAGGTGCTGAATATCTGTAAAGATAAATTCACCATGGGCGAGTACAAAAACCTGGAATACAATACCGGCAGCGTCGAAACGCTGAAACGTATGGTAGACCTCAACGAAGGTTATACCATCCTGCCTGAACTTTCCCTCCAGGACCTGAATAGCAAACAACTAAGCATGGTTCGCTATTTTAAGACCCCTGAGCCGGTTCGGGAGATCAGCCTGGTTACTCACAGGCACTTTATAAAACAGGCGCTGATTGAGGCATTTAAAGGCGAAATACTGGCACATGTGCCCGAAAAGATGAAAGTGCAAAGGAATAAGAAAGTGGTAGAGATCGTTAACGATTAATCTCCCGCGACGGGAACACTGATAAGCGGCGCTGATTCCGATGCGCGAAGCGCAACCTCCCCACCCGAAGGGTGGCTCCAACACCTGATACCGAAGGTGTCAGGTGAACAAAATCGCTACTATCAATCTACATAAAAAAAGCCAATAGCAACCGCTATTGGCTTTTTCTTCTGCACAAAGTGCTATTAAGATTTACCTACCGGTTTGTAATATTTCATCGCCTCCGGCATCAGTCCCTGCAACGCCTGAATACGACGCTCATCGCTGGGGTGTGTGCTCAGAAACTCAGGTGGCTTGCTGGTATTGGCACTCATCGCCGCCATACGCTGCCAGAAAGGAATCGCTTCCTGTGGGTTGTAACCCGCCAATGCCATGAAGATAATACCCAAATGGTCCGCCTCCATCTCATCTGTACGGGAGAACGCCAGAATACCAACGTTACCGCCAACGCCAATAGCCTGGTTGAACAGGTTTACTGCCGCCGGATTCTTACCCAATGCTACCGCACCGGCAACCTGAATACCCTGCAGTGCCGCCTGCTGGCTCATACGTTCATTTCCATGCTGTGCAATGGCATGCGCAATTTCATGCCCCATTACCACTGCCAGCGCAGTCTCGTTCTGGGTTACGGGCAACAAACCAGTATATACCACTACTTTACCGCCAGGCATACACCAGGCATTCACTTCTTTACTATCTACCAGGTTGAATTCCCATTTGTAATTGGAAACTGAAGCCCCATTTCCCTGCTGGTTCATGTAATTGGTAACAGCTGCGGCTATACGCTGGCCTACACGTTTTACCATATCGGCATCCTTGCTCGTAGTTTGGGATACTACTTTATTGGAGGTCAGGAAGGTCTGGTATTCTGTTAAAGCCATGGATTCCATGGTACTTTCGGGGAACAGCAGTAACTGTTTTCTTCCAGTTATAGGCGCCTTACCACATCCGTACATAAGGCTTGCGACAGTAAAGAAAAGTGCGATCTTTTTCATGGGTTTGTCAATTCAGTTTTGTGAAAAGCGCTGCAAACGTAAGAAATATTTATGTTTTATGTTATTTCTTCTGCTACAGCAAATCCAACGCCAACCCAGCCTGTGGCAATAAAAAAAGAGCTTACTGAATCATATTCAATAAGCTCTCTTATATTTAAAATAGTTTTAAATGCCGCTTAGTGGTGCTTTTTCTCCCTGTTTCGGAACAAAGGCACCTTGCTCTCATTTCCTTTCAGCAGCCTGGTGATGTTTTTCTGGTGCGTCAGCACTACCATCAAAGCTACTGCTATAGCAAATATGCGATAGAATATTTCAGGTTCATTGAAGATATACAATATCAGGATCGGGAAAGCGATACTAGCTATGATAGAGCTTAATGATACATATCTTGTCAGAAATAAAATCATCAGAAAAACGCCTACGCAACACAATGCTACCAATGGCTGAATAGCCAGTACCAGCCCAAAGAGCGTTGCAATACCTTTACCACCACGGAAGTTTGCCCAGATAGGAAAAATGTGACCTAATACAGCTGTCAGCCCCAGTCCGATCTGGAAGTTCACCAGCTGAGTCAGGTGCTCCGGATCATGATAGTAAGGTGCCAGGTAAGCGAGACGAACTGCCAGTACGCCTTTCAGCATATCCACCACCATCACGAAGGTACCCGCCTTCGGACCCAGTACCCGGAAGGTATTGGTTGCTCCGGCATTACCACTGCCATACTCACGGATATCCATACCAAACACGCCTTTACTTACCCACACGGCGGTTGGTATAGAACCTATCAGATAAGCGCAAACAAGCAATAAAAATTCTGTCATCACGAAAAGTTAGGAATTGCAAGATAACGAATAATGTGTTAAAATTAAGCGAATATTAGAAATACGAATAACACAAAAGTTGGAAAATCAATAACTTTTATATGTATTTTTTCACATGCTCAATTGTTATTGCACATTAAACTGTAGTGCCAGCCAGTTGTTCTTCTCTATTCTCTGCTGTAGGTGAAATCCGTGCGGTGTAGCAGCTGCTACGATCTGTGTCTCGTCGGTTGGCATTATACCACTTAGCAAAAGGATGCCGCCAGGGGATAATATCCGGCGCATGTCTGCCATATATTGCAACAGTACATTAAAATTGATATTCGCCAGCAAGATATCATATTTTTTTGAAATAGCATCCAGATTATCCGCCTGCCAGACCTGTATTTTAGTTGTATGATTGGCCTCCAGGTTCTCTTTTGTATTGTTTACTGCCCATTCATCATAGTCGATGGCATCCACTTCCTTCGCGCCCAGCTTCTCCGCCAGGATCGCCAGAATGCCGGTACCTGTACCAAAATCAAATACCGTCTTGCCTTCAAAGGAAATATCACGCATCAGCCTGATCATGGAAGAAGTGGTGGCATGATGCCCCGTTCCAAAAGACATCTTCGGCGTTATCTCAATCACATGTTGCGGCGCAGGATCAAAAGCCGGGTGGAAATCTGCCCGGATACCACAAAAATCATCTACCAGCACAGGATCAAAATTACTCTCCCAGACAGCATTCCAGTTCTGCTGCTGAATCAGTTCCTTCGTATAGCTTAAATTTGTACCGAGCATTTCCTGTAATACCTGCTCATCAAAATCTGACTCAGGTATAAATGCTACCAGCTGCGTTTCCTGCTCTTCAAAACCTTCGAATCCTACAGTTGCTAACTGCGCAATCAGGATCTCTGCCTGATCCCCGCTAACGGGTATTGTTATTGCAAAATGTGACATATGCGGCAAATATAAAGAATCCCCACATTAACGCTGGCTTATTAAGATGTTGTAAAAGAATGAAATAATATTATATTTGATTTTTATTAATATCATATCATAAACCTATGAAAACATTATTGCTGCTGGTATCAGCCGCCCTGGTCTCCTGCACGGCCATGGCACAAACCGTTATCAAGGTACCTCCTCCGGAAAAGCCATTCACCGACTCTATCGTATATGAAGGGGAAAACGCCACGATCATTATCAATCGTCAGGATGTAATGGATTACATGAATACGCTCGATACTTCCCTGCCACGCCAGCAATACAGCGGCCGCGCCATCAACCACCTGACTTTCGTGAAGTTCAGCAAAGCTGATATGGCCGCCCATTTCCAGAAAGCCTTTTGCTTCCTGGCAGACTCTTCCCATACTGATATCCGGTATGTTTCTACTAAAATGTATATGATCTGGGATGAAGATGAAGGCATTCTGCTGCCTTACCTGGAAAGCATCATGGCCGACCTCCTGAATGCCGCCAAGGTAAAGGTAATCCAGAAGTTTGCCATGCCAAAGCTGCCGGTAACAAGCTATAAGCTAATCGTAGAGCCGGTAAATGGCCGCTCATTCAGGGTTTTCCGCCTCAACGACGGTAAGCAGATATTCAGGGAAAGTACCTATGCTGCAGAAGAACAGCTGGCACGCAGGTTCTGATAAAGAGAGTTATTTCACGCCCTCCGGGCAGATGATATGGCAGCAATGCCTTAAAATAAAAACGGCCTCTACTCAGTAGAGGCCGTTTTTTATTTTTCTCTGAAAAACTTATTGTTCATCAAAGTAAGGTTCCTGTGGCTTTTCAGGCTGGTTACGATCTTCGCGCGGGCCACGATCTTCACGTGGACCTCTGTTATCGCGTCTGTCGCCACCGCCATTGCGTCTGTCGTCACGTGGACCTCTGTCGCGTCTGTCGCCACGGTCAAAACGATCACCACGGTCGCCGCGATCACCTCTTTCACCACGCTCTTCACGCTCAGGTCTTTCCACATAACCTTCAGGTTTAGGCATCAGCACTTTACGGCTGAGTTTGAACTTACCAGTCTTAGGATCAGTACCGGTCAGTTTCACTTTTACCTTTTCACCTTCAGACAGTACACCTTCCATTGTATCCAGGCGTTTCCAGGATACTTCGGAGATATGCAGCAGTCCTTGTTTACCAGGCATGAATTCTACGAATGCACCGTAAGGCATGATAGATTTCACCACTGATTCATACACTTCTCCTACCTCAGGAACAGCCACAATGCCTTTGATCCATCTCAGGGCTTTTTCCAGACCCTCTTTCTGTGCAGAGAAGATGCTTACCTCACCGGTTTCACCAACTTCTTCGATGTTGATGGTAGTACCGGTTTCGCGCTGGATTTCCTGAATGATTTTACCACCTGGTCCGATAACTGCACCGATGAATTCACGATCGATGACAATTTTCTCCATGCGTGGCGCATGTGGTTTAGGTTCAGGACGTGCGGCAGGAACTACGTCATACATCGCGTTGACGATATGGAGTCTGCCGTCTTTTGCCTGGGCTAATGCCTGGCGCATAACGTCCATGCTGAGACCATCTACTTTGATATCCATCTGGATACCGCAGATACCATCGCGGGTACCGGTTACTTTAAAGTCCATATCACCCAGGTGATCTTCATCACCGAGGATATCGGTCAATACAGCCCATTTACCATCAGCAGCACGGGAAATAAGACCCATAGCCACACCGGAAACGTGCTTTGGTAAAGGCACACCCGCATCCATCAGTGCCAGTGATCCGGCACATACTGTAGCCATGGATGAGGAACCGTTGGATTCAAGGATATCTGATACCACTCTCACTGTATAGGCGTATTCGCTGCCTGGCATCATCTGCTTCAGGGAACGCATCGCCAGGTTACCGTGACCTACTTCACGACGGCCTGGGCCACGCATAGGTTTCACTTCACCGGTGGAGAATGGAGGGAAGTTATAGTGTAAGATAAATTTAGTGTAGTTGGAAGTAGCTGCAGTTTCGATGAGCAGTTCATCTTCCGGTGTACCCAGGGTAACAGTAGTCAGGGACTGTGTTTCGCCACGGGTAAACAGTGCAGAACCATGCGGAGAAGGCAGGATATCAGTTTCCATAGCCAGCGGACGAACCTGCTCCAGGGAGCGGCCATCCAGGCGGATACGGTCATCCAGGATCATGTTACGGATCACTTCTTTCTCCAGGTCATGGAAGTATTCGCCAACCAGTGGAGCATCTTCTTCAGGCAGTTCACCCAAAGATTCTTTCAGCTCGGTAGCGATTTTTTTGAAGGCATCACTACGGTCGTGCTTGGCAGACGCAGATTTTGCTACTTCATAGATTTTATCTTTAGCGAAAGCAATCACTTTTGCTTTCAGTTCTTCGTTCTGGTGAGGTTTGGTGTATTCACGCTTACCGGTAATACCTTTCAGTTCTGCCAGTTCCTGTTGCGCTTTAACCTGAACTCTGATAGCAGCGTGAGCAGCCTCAATCGCATTAATCAGGTCCTCTTCCTGGCACTCTTTACTTTCACCTTCCACCATCATGATGTTCTTTTCAGTAGCACCAATGATGAAGTCCATATCAGCAGTAGCCAGTGCAGTACGGTTAGGATTGATTACATATTGTCCGTTGATGCGTGCAACACGTACTTCAGAAATAATTTCCTGAATAGGTACGTCAGAAACAGCCAGTGCAGCAGAAGCGGCCAGACAGGCCAGTGCATCAGGCATTACTTCAGGGTCAGAAGAAACCAGGGTTACTAAAACCTGTACTTCACATAAATAATCGTCGGGGAACAGTGGGCGTAACGCACGGTCGATTAATCGGGAAATCAGTACCTCGGAGTCTGACAGACGGCCTTCACGTTTGAAGAAGGAACCTGGGATACGGCCGGCGGATGCAAATTTCTCCTGGTAGTCAACAGTAAGAGGGAAGAACGACTGTCCAGGTTTGGGTTCCTTGTTAGCCACTACGGTAGCCAACAGAATACAGTCACCCAGACGCACCGTAACAGCACCATCAGCCTGACGGGCTAACTTGCCGGTTTCGATGGTCACTATACGACCGTCGCCTATATCGAATTTCACTGAAATAGGTGTCAGATTCATAAATAAGTGCGGATTAAATGTGAGTTGCAATGATCACAACACAAAACGTATGCATACAAAAAAACTATTCCCAACCAGAAAGTTGGGAATAGCGCTATAATTAAGTCATGGTTATTTCCTGATACCTAACTTCTCAATCAGGGCACGGTAGCCAGAGAGGTTAGTTTTGGACAGGTAAGAAAGCAAACGCTTTCTCTGACCAACCATTTTCATCAAACCACGGTGGGTAGAGAAATCTTTTTTGTTTTGTTTCAGGTGACCGGAAATGCTGTTGATACGCTCAGTCAGCAGTGCAATTTGCGCTTCCACAGAGCCTGTATTTTTCTCGCTTCCACCAAATTCCTTAAAAATATTGGCTTTCTTTTCAACAGTTAAGTAAGACATCTTTAATAATAATAAGTAATAATAATGTTTTTTGTCGCTATTTTTCCGGTGCAAAGGTAATTTAAAAAATATGAATTACCAATTTACAGGGAATATATAATTAATTCAGAATTATTTGATACGTAAATAATTCTGATTCAATTTTCTAGTAATCAAAATTGCTGCTACAAATTTTTGACCGGTCGTTTTAACAGCTGCTGCCGTTCATTCCTGCCTCCAAATGCTTAAGAGGAAAAATTCACCGCCGCATTGTCTGTCACATGACCATTCTCCGTACGTAATACCCTCGACGGGAACTTCTGCAATACAATATAATCATGCGTAGCCATCACGATGGCAGTACCTTCCCGGCAAATACGGAACAACAGCTGCATAATACCATCTGATGTTTCCGGGTCCAGGTTACCGGTAGGCTCATCCGCCAGTATCAGCTTAGGTGAGTTCAGCATAGCACGGGCAATATCCACACGCTGCTGCTCCCCGCCACTCAGCTCATAAGGCATCTTAAAGCCCTTGGTACCCAAACCGACCTTATCCAGCACATCCGCAATCTTATCTTCGATCTGTTTGTTGTCCTGCCAACCCGTAGCACGAAGTGCAAATTTAAGATTATCATGCACATTCCGATCAGTCAATAACTGAAAATCCTGGAAAACCACACCCAGATTACGACGCAGATATGGCACCTTCTTCCAGTCCATCTTCTTCAAATCAAATCCTACCACCTGTCCGGTACCATCCCTTAACGGCAAATCACCATATAAGGTCTTCAATAAACTGGACTTACCCGTACCAGTTTTCCCGATAAGATACACGAACTCTCCCTTGTTCACGGTAATATTTACATCAGATAATATCAGCGAATTTCCCTGATATATACTGGCATTGGTCAATTGTATAATAGGCTGCTCGGGCGTCATCAGTAATTTTCGTTTAGTTCTAGCTTGGTATTAACAAAAGTAACCAATTAGGGGATATCTCATCTGATTATTTATATATTTACTACTAATAACTAATTATATACGCCTATGTTCAAGTCTGTACGGATCTGCATCAGCTTCGTTGCCATCCTTTCCGCTGGCAGCCTTACTGCCAACGCCGAATTTCTTAAAGACACCACTGTTTCCATGCCGGCCTTTCCTGGAGGCACTGCCGGGTTATCTGCCTATATCAGCAGTTATCACCCATCTAAACCCATCACGACCACGGATACGGCGACACTGATTATGGACATCGATCCGCAAACCGGCCATCTTGCCGCCATTCATCCATCCAGTAAAACGGACGTAATTATGGAACTGGCCGGATACATGATAAAAATGCCCGCCTGGGAACCTGGAAAAAGAGGCGGCCAGTCAGCCAACTCACAAACCATTATCCTGGTAGTACTCAAACAAGGCCAGACTGCTGAATTACTGACCGACACGATCTCCTATAACCTCGCTCCATCTTTTAAAGGGGGCGATCAGGCACTGAATAACTACCTTTCCAAACGGGTTCGTTTTACTAAGGCCGCAAAAAAAGCAGGCGCGCAGGGCACCGTTGTAGTGAGCTTTATTATCAAAGCAGACGGCACCCTTGATAAAATTACCACTCCTGGCCCCCTTCTCGGCTACGGACTAGAAGAAGCGACTGTTGAAATAATAAAGAATATGCCCGCCTGGAACCCGGGATACCAGAATGGAAAACCCGTCAGTGTTCAAATAAGCCTTCCCATTAACTATAGCATTGAATATAGCGAATAAAAAAAAGCAGCCAGCCGGCTGCTTTTTTTATATCACAGCCCCTCCAACTAAAAATTTAGTCAAAAAACTAAAGATTTAGTTGGTAAACTAATTTTTTAGTTATAGCTTTATTTCAACAAAGAAATTGAGTTATGAAACCACTGACCAAAGCAGAAGAACAGATCATGCAGGCATTATGGCAAACAGGGCCGGCATTCGTGAAAGATATCATCGAAGCCATGCCGGAACCAAAGCCGCATTACAACACCGCCTCCACGCTCATCAAAATTCTCATAGACAAAGGTTACATCGACTTTAAAGCCTTCGGTAAAGCCCACCAGTACTCGGCCCTTATCTCCAAAGAAGAATATAGCCACAAAACCGTCAGCAGCCTGGTAAAAGGCTACTTTGAAGGCTCCTTTTCCAACCTGGTATCCTTCTTCGTAAAAGAAAAAGAAATGAGCGTAAATGAACTGGAAAATCTGATCCAAAAAATCAAGGACAACCAAAATCCAACCAAATGATCCTGGCCTATTGCTCTAAAGTAATCCTTTGCTCAGGGCTCCTGTTCGGATATTACATGTTAGCCCTCCGCAACAAACGCTTCCATGAATGGAACCGGTACTATCTCCTGCTACTGCCGCTGGTATCGCTGATCATTCCCCTGCTGAAAATTCCGCTACCCAGGGAAACATCTTCCTCTATCGTATATGCCTATACTTACCAGGTAGTAACGATACAGGAAAAGATCGCCAGCCGGCAACCAGCCTTCACGCTGCCACAGGTACTCACCGCCATCTATTCACTGGTAGCCTTTTTCCTGCTGGCAAAGCTGCTGTTTACCTCCCTGCGTATCGTAAGACTGGCCAAAAGAAACACTGCTACGGCAACAGCAGACTATACCCTTATCACCCTGAATAAGCCGGGAAGCCCCTTCTCCTTCCTTTCCTATATTTTCTGGAGCAGCCAGCTACAACTGGACGACCAGAAAGGCCGGCAAATGCTGCAACATGAAATCGTGCACGTACGGCAAAAGCATACGCTGGATAAACTCTACATGCATACCATCAGCGCCCTCGGCTGGGTCAACCCCTTCTTTTTCCTCACCAGTAAAGAACTTTCGCTGGTACATGAATTTATCGCCGATAAACATGCTGCCGGCAAAGAAGTAGCTGACTATGCTGAAACCATTTTACAATCAGTATTTCAGAGCAGGGAATTTACAATAAGTAATGACTTTCTCTTTCCGCCAATCAAAAGACGAATTATTATGCTTACATCATTCCAAAAAGACAGGTTCAGCTACCTGCGCAGGATCATGGTATTACCTGTATCCGCCCTCATTTTCTGTTCTTTTGCCTTCGTGGCAGCTGCCAACCCGGCACCATTCGACCGCCTTGCATCGGTAACCTCTGCCCCGGAAGCTACCGCCGGCAATACAGAGTCCACCGATAGCAGCAAAAAAACTGCGAAGAATTCTTCTTTTTCACCTGAGAAACGGCCATCTTTCCCGGGCGGAGAAGCAGCGCTAAGCCAATTCCTGGCAAAAAACGTCCGCTATCCACGGGAAGCACAGGAGAAAGGGATACAAGGTACTGTTGAGGTAGCGTTTATAGTAGAAATGGATGGCTCCCTCAGCAATATATTAATTGCCAACAAACCTAAACTGGGTGGTGGCCTGGAAGAAGAAGCCATACGCGTAATAAAAGCAATGCCACACTGGAATCCCGCTATCGGCCATGGTTCCAGAATGCCATCCCCTGCCTCATTGCCAATAAGGTTTGTTCTCCAGGATGATCCTCCTCTTCCCGGCAAGCAGGAACAGGTTTACACGTTCGTACAAACACCGCCCTCCTTCCCCGGTGGAGATGAAGCACTGAATAAATATATGGCCCAAAACATCAAATACCCGAAAGAGGCAATAGAAAAAAAGATCAGCGGAACGGTATTCCTGCAGTTTGTAGTAGATGCTCAGGGGAAAGTGAAAGACATCAAATCAGTAGGAAATAAAAAAGGCGGTGGCCTGGAAGAAGAAGCTATCCGGATGGTTAAGGCCATGCCAGCCTGGATCCCAGGCAAACATGAAGGCAAAAACGTGGCCGTGCAGTTTAACCTGCCTGTGCGTTTTTCCTTAAAGCAATAACACTGGATTTAAGTCGGTTTAATTATAACAAGTAGACAACACTAAACAAAAGGCCGCCTCTATTTAGAGACGGCCTTCGACTTTTTTAAAACAACACAACTTAATTATAAACGAAAGTACCCGCAGGCGCTTTAACCGTTACTTGTTTCTGTTCAGCAGCTTCTACCCTGCCGATAATCTGCGCATCAATATTAAAGCTTTTGGAGATATTAATGATATCTGCGGCAATAGCTTCCGGCACATACAATTCCATACGATGTCCCATATTGAATACCTGGTACATTTCTTTCCAGGAAGTGCCTGACTGCTCCTGTATTAGGGTAAACAGCGGAGGTACCGGGAAAAGATTATCCTTAATTACATGGAGTTTTTCGATGAAATGCAGGACCTTGGTTTGTGCACCACCGCTGCAATGTACCATACCATGGATCTGCGGGCGGAACTGCTCCAGCACTTTCTTGATAACAGGCGCATAGGTACGGGTTGGAGATAATACCAGTTTGCCCGCATCCACCTGTCCGAAGCCAGGAATATCGATTTTATCTGTCAAAGACTTGTTACCGCTGAAAACCAGTTCATATGGAATTCCCGGATCAAAGCTCTCTGCATATTTCTCTGCAATTGCTTTATTAAACACGTCATGACGGGCACTGGTCAGGCCATTGCTGCCCATACCGCCATTATAGCCGCTTTCGTAGGAAGCCTGGCCATAAGATGCCAGTCCTACCACCACATCTCCTGCCTGAATACGATCGTTGGAGATCACATCTTCACGTTTCATACGGCAGGTAACGGTAGAATCCACGATGATGGTACGAACCAGGTCGCCCACATCAGCAGTTTCACCGCCGGTAGAATAGATGCTGATGCCGTGGTTACGGAGTTCAGCCAGGATATCTTCTGTACCGTTGATGATAGCAGCAATTACTTCTCCCGGTAACAGTTGTTTGTTACGGCCAATAGTGGAAGAAAGCAGAATATTATCCGTAGCGCCTACGCAGAGCAGGTCGTCCATGTTCATGATGATGGCATCCTGTGCGATACCTTTCCATACGCTGAGGTCGCCGGTTTCTTTCCAGTACACATAAGCCAGTGAAGACTTTGTTCCGGCTCCGTCTGCATGCATGATATTGCAGTATGCTTCATCGCCGCCCAAAATATCCGGTACTATTTTACAGAATGCTTTCGGGAACAGCCCCTTGTCAATGTTCTTAATGGCGTTGTGCACATCTTCCTTGCCTGCGGAAACACCACGTTTGGCGTAAATATTCTGATCCACCTGGAATTAGAGATTTAGTAATTTAGAGATAGTAGAAATAGCTTCCGGCTGCAAAAGTAACAGATTCCGCGCAGAATGCCCGATGAATGTGTTAGATTTGCATGGCGTTTTTGATTGTTATAGAATTATATGCAGGTTCACAGGGACTTAGATCACTTACCAGAATTCCGTAATGCGGTTGTTACCATAGGTACTTTTGATGGCGTTCATTCCGGCCATCGTTTTATCCTGCAGCAGCTGGAGCAGGCCGCTGCCAGTTGCAACGGAGAAACCGTCATTGTTACCTTTGACCCACACCCACGTGAGGTATTGGGCGCAAACCCAGGCTCAGTAAAGCTCTTAACCACACTTCCTGAAAAGATAGCATTGCTGGAGAAACAGGGGATAGACCACCTGGTAGTAGTTCCTTTTACCAAGGCATTCTCCGAACTCTCTGCCCGGGCCTACCTGGAAGACTTCCTCATTGCCCGTTTCCATCCACATACCATCATTATTGGCTACGACCATCGTTTTGGTCATAACCGCGAAGGCGGACTGGAACTGCTGGAAGCAGAGCAAAGCAAATATGGTTTTAAGCTGGTGGAAATTCCCCAGCAGGTGGTACATGACCTCACGGTAAGTTCTACCAAAATCCGTAAAAGTCTGCAGGATGGCGATATTCAACTGGCTAACCAGCTGCTTGGCTACCGCTATTTCATGACCGGCACCGTAGTGCATGGCGATAAGATGGGGCGTCAGTTGGGTTTCCCGACGGCCAACCTCAAACTCGCCGATGAGCGTAAGCTTATCCCTGCCGAAGGCATCTATGCCGTACAGGTATCCTTAAACCGCCACTGGGTAACTATTCCGGCGGTGATGAGCATAGGCACCCGTCCTACTTTCAATGGCACCGACCTACGGCTGGAAGTTCATATTTTTGATTTTAACAGAGAGATATACGGGCAGACGCTGACCGTCTATTATGAAGAATATATCCGCGCCAACCAGAAATTCGATAATATCGACGACCTGGTAAAACAGATTGCCGCAGATGCGGAGAAGGCAAAGGAGATCCTTGCGAGATAATTAATTGCAGGATTAAAAAGGAAAAAGCCGTGTCTACTGAGTAGACACGGCTTTTTCCTTTTTATTTTTTCTACTTATCTGTATTAAAAAAATCCAGCGAAATGAATGGTGTACCCTCTTCCGTCAGTGTATAATTCACATGGAATTTTGATTTTTCATCCGAAATTTTCGTTTCGGTAATTTTTATATAAAGTGGAAAATTATATGCTACGTCTACCTTCTGCCCTCTTAACATTGCCTTTCCGGGTGTTGGTCTGAAATGCTCATACAACAGTTGAATGTATTCCTGTGTATAAGCAGTTCCCGCAGCTGAAAAGCCCATGAAACTGGCGGTGGTATCAATTTTCATACTGTATTTGCAACCACGTATACACGGTACGAATCCGGTGTAGGAACAGAGTTTGATAAATTCGCGGTGATATTTAATCAACCCTTTCTCAAGACCAGGTGCATCGTCAATTTCCATGGTGGGCTGAACAAGCAATTCGGAAATTTCAAGCCGGGTCCCATTGTAATGACTATCTGCTACCCTTTGTTCGTTTTCTGAAACATAGGTAGGTTGTGGTTCCGCGACAACCTTTGGTTTTGGCTTCGTGGCAGTTTTCTGGGAATAAGTCAGTACAGATAGCAGGAGGAAGCTAATTGACAGCAGAATACTTTTCATAGGATAACAAGGTATGTATCTGCAAATATATATATTAATAACAAAATACATCTGTAGTGTATAAAAAAAAGAGAGACCTGTCAGCCTCTCCTTTGTTGATATGTATATCAGCACAGCAGCGAAGCTATGCCATTATCTTAAACATCAATTCTTTCAGCAACTCCCCGTCTTCTACCCCACTATCATTAATACCAATACTACGGAGGTTATAATGCTGTAGCAGCAATATGGCTCTTTCAGTGCCTTCCGGGCCATAGTTACGGGCTGCAGCGATATAATCCTTTACAAAGAAGGGATGGACGCCCAGTGCAGCAGCAATCTCTTTTTCGCCACCTTTCACACTGAATACCAGGTTCATTTTGGCGAAATAGTTATAAAGTGCCGGCAGCGTCATCTGCATGGGAGCCGCTTTGGGATTGGCACCGAAGTACTGGATGATCTTATATACTTTTGATGTGTTCTTTTGTCCGAGGGCATTTTGCAGTTCAAATACATTGTATTCTTTGGAGATGCCCACATATTTTTCGATATCGCTCTCATCGATTTTTTTCTTCTCCGGCAGATTGACCAGCAGTTTATCGATTTCGTTGGCGATACGGGAAAGGTCGTTGCCGATGTGGTCTACGAGGAGAATCGCTGCTTTCTGGGAGATTGATAGTCCGCGGCCGCTGACATAGGCTTCCGCCCAGGCAGGGAGCTGGTTATCGTAGAGTTTTTTGGTAGACAGCAGTACACCTTTTTCCTTGATCAGCTTGGCCATTTTACTGCGGCCATCGATTTTTCCCTGTTTATGGGCTACTACAAATACAGTAGTGGAAAGGGGATTATCGATGTAGGTTTCCAGTTTGAGGAGGTCGCGCATCGCCTGCGCCTCTTTCAGGACCACCACCTGACGTTCTGCAAACATGGGATAGCGGCGGCAGGTATTGATTACCGTACTCCAGTCGGTATCTTTTCCATACAGCACAGTGAGGTTGAAACCTTTTTCAGCTTCCGTCAGCAGATGTTGTTCGGCATGATTGACCACCTGGTCGATGAAGAAATCCTCATCGCCTTCCAGCCAGTAGAGCGCCTTAAACTTGCCTTGTTTCCAGTCTTTAATTATATCCTGATATTCCATGTTTGATACTGTCAGTTAGCATTACTTGATAACCACCACATCCTCGGGCAGCAGCAGCGGCAGTCGTTTGAAGCGCAGCAACAGCTGGGCTACTGCCAGCACGTCTTTCTGGCAATAGGTGGCGATACGTTCGAGGTCTTTGGTTTCCCAGAAGACTTTGCCTACCATACTTCCATCGATATCATCTTTGGGAGTATCGATGCCCATCACGGCGGTGAGCAGTTTCAGGGAAGTATAGTGTTTGAAGTCGCCGAAGCGCCACATATGGAGGGTATCCACTACCGGAACTTCCCATGGCTTCATGCCGTGCAGTTGTAATGATTGCGGCAAAGATAACTGTTGTATTACAGAACGGCGGCAAATAAACGGAATATCGAATTCGCGGATATTGTGGCCACCAAACTGGAAGCTGGGTACCTTTTCCTTGAAGCGGAGGACAAGGTCAAAGAAATTATTCAGCAGTATTACTTCATCTTCGCTGGCGAATGATTTTAGCCTGAGCTGATATCTGCCATTTTCCAGGTGGAAGAAACCTACTGATATACAAACGATTCTCCCGAATTCGGCGAAGATCCCCGCTTTATCGGCATAGGCCTCCGCTTCATTTTCTGAAACTGGCGCAATTTTTGTATTTTTCTCCCGCCAGAGCTCCTGCAAATTCCCGGGAAGCTCCTCCAAAGCCGCCGTGGCAGGCGTTGTTTCTATATCCAGGAGCAATAACTGATCGAGTCCAATGTTTGGTAACACTATTTAGAAGGGTGTTTTAACTTTAGAATTTAATAAATTTAATGCCTACTTTTGAATAACGATTTTTAACCATATAACACATAAACATAAAACAAACAACTATGACGGAGAACACTTTTAACACGCCTGCACCGGGATCTCCCGGGCCAGAAAAACCCCGCAGCAGTCGGAATGTATTAATCTATGGTATACTGATAGCTGCTCTTGTAGGCACCTGGATATACATGTTCTTAGATAAAAACAAATCTAACGAAATTGTAACTGCCCAGAAAACACAGATCGATTCCATATCAACTTCCCGCGACGCGTTACAACAGGAGTATAATGCAGCCAACGCACGTCTGGATGACCTGATCAGCCAGAACACCCGTATGGATAGCCTGGTAAAAACAAAAGATAAAGAGATCCAGGATATGAAAGCCAGGATTTCCAGCATCCTTACCAAGAAAAATGCTACTGCAGCTGAACTGGCTGAAGCACGCCGTCTGATCGAACAGCTGAAATCCAACATTGAAGGTTATCAGCAAACAATTGAGCGCCTGGAAGGAGAGAAAATTGTACTGGCTGGCGAAAGAGATGTAGCGCGCAAAGAAAGAGATTCTGTAAGTACAGTAAAAGATAGTTTAGGTAAGAAAGTAGACCTGGGTTCTGTTTTACATGCTTCCAATATCAGACTGGAACCTATCCGCGTAAAAAATAACGGCAAAGAAGTAGCTACTACCAAAGCGAAAAAAGCTGATGTAATGCGCGTAGAATTTGATCTGGATGATAACAGAATTGCTCCTACCGGCGACAAAGAGATCTATGTAGCAATTTCTGCTCCTGATGGTTCTCCACTGGCCGTTGAAGCACTGGGTTCAGGTAGATTCACCCTGGAAGATGGTACTGAAAAACTCTACACCGTTAAGAAAACTGTTCCTTACGTACAAGGTCAGAAACTGCCGGTATCTATGGATTGGAAACAGAACTCTGATTTCAAACCTGGCGATTATGCAGTTGAAATTTATCACAACGGTTTCAAAATCGGTGCTGGTAAAGTAACCTTGAGAAAAGGAGGATTATTCTAAACGAGTTGTTAACGGATACACGAAATTTCGAAAAAGCGGAACAGTTGTTCCGCTTTTTCTGTTTATATCCAACAAATTACCTGAAAAATTTGGCCTTCCATGTTTGTTAATAATTAGTTATTGGAGAAAAGTTATATATAAAAATAAAATTAAATTAACGTTCTTTGTATCCATAATCAGAAAGAAATAGCCGGAGGCCAGTTAGCACTGGATTGATGAAACCAATGCATTAAAGCAGCTAGTGACCAGGAAAAAATAATCGTCAGGATTAACCCATATCAGTAAATAATTGAGGACAGATTTCAGCTATAGATGTTAAGCCCTGAAGTCATGGAATCTATTGCTTGCAGGATAATCCCTGATGTTGTGTGTTGCTTTAAATTACCGCCCGCCTTGCTATTACCGGAATTGTTCAGAAGCCCAATTAATACATAAGCATGGAAGACATCAATAAAATAGTGTACGTTGTTGACGATGATGAGATATTCCATTTCATCATTAAAAAAATGTTGGGACAACAGGACGACAATTTAGTGGTAACATCATTCCTATGTGCAGAAGAAGCCCTGGAGCAGTTATCATCAGTACCTCAGCCACCGCTACCTTCCCTGATCATCCTGGACATGAACATGGACCGGATGAACGGATGGGATTTCATTGAAGCTTACCGTGGCATGAAACATTCCCTCAATTATAACATTCCGATCATTATGTGCTCTTCATCTGTAGATGTTCGTGATCTGCAAAAAGTGGAACATACTCCGGAACTGATGGCTTACATTACCAAGCCGCTGGATAAAATGAAAATGAAAGTTATCGAGGAATATCTCTAGAAATTCCGGAAAATCAACACAAAACCCGCAATTTCTGAAAAAACAAACGCCCGCACAGCAAATGCTATGCGGGCGTTTCTTATTGTAAGACGTTTAAAGACTATGCCATTACTGCCTCTCCGTACATTTCTGCACGCAGTGCTTTCACACGCTCATCCGCCAGGTATTCGTCGAAGGTCATCATACGATCGATGATACCTTTAGGCGTGATTTCGATGATACGGTTTGCAACGGTTTGCATGTACGCATGGTCATGTGTGGTAAACAGCACAATACCTTTATAGTTAGTCATGCTTTCGTTGAAAGACTGGATGGATTCCAGATCAAGGTGGTTGGTTGGCTCATCGAGGATAACCACGTTAGGATCCTGCAGCATCATGCGGCTGAGCATACAACGAACTTTTTCACCACCGCTCAGTACGGAAGTTTTCTTCATGATCTCATCTCCACCGAACAGCATTTTACCGAGGAATCCACGCAGGAAAGGCTCATCTACATCTGTAACGTGCGCAGGCACATACTGACGTAACCAGTCCAGCAGGTTTACATCCTTATCAGTAAAGTATTCTGAGTTGTCGTTTGGCAGGTATGCTTTGGTAACGGTAGTACCCCATTCTACTTTACCACTGTCTTCCGCTACTTCCCCGTTAATAATCTGGAAGAAGGTAGTGAGTGCCAGGTGGTCTTTAGACAGGAATGCGATCTTATCACCTTTGTTTACAGAGAAAGTAACGTCAGTGAAGATCTTACGGCCGTCAACAGATTTGTCCAGTTTCTCGATATTGAGGATCTGGTTACCAACTTCACGAATCTGTTTGAAGATGATACCAGGGTATTTACGGTTAGAAGGCTGGATATCCTCGATAACGAGTTTTTCCAGGGCTTTCTTACGGGAAGTAGCCTGTTTACTTTTAGAAGCGTTGGCAGAGAATCGGGCGATGAAGTCCAGGAGATCTTTCTTCTTGTCTTCCATCTTCTTGTTCTTGTCAGCGATCTGACGCGCCATCAGCTGGGATGATTCGTACCAGAAAGAGTAGTTACCGCTGAAGATCTGGATTTTAGCACGGTCAACATCCGCAACATGCGTACATACCGCATCCAGGAAGTGACGGTCGTGGGATACAACGATCACGATGTTTTCATAGTCGGCCAGGAAGTTTTCCAGCCAGCCAATGGTTTCCACGTCAAGGTCGTTCGTAGGCTCATCCAGCAGCAGGATATCAGGATTTCCAAAGAGTGCCTGTGCCAGCAGCACACGTACTTTCATGGAACCTGCTATATCTTTCATTAAAACATTGTGCAAATCTTCTTTTACACCCAGATCACCGAGTAATACGCCGGCGTCACTTTCGGCAGTATAACCGCCCATTTCGCCATATTCCGCTTCGAGCTCACCCGCACGCATACCATCTTCCTCGGTAAAATCTTCCTTGGCATAGATGGAATCACGCTCGTTGGCAATTTCCCACAGCTTCTTATTACCCATCAATACTGCATTCAGTACAGTAACTTCATCAAACTCAAAGTGGTTCTGCTTCAGAACGCTCATGCGCTCACCGGGAGTGATTTCCACGGTTCCTTTGTTCGGTTCGATTTCACCGGACAATATCTTCAGGAAAGTAGACTTCCCTGCTCCATTGGCCCCAATCACACCATAACAGTTCCCTTTTGTGAAATTGAGGTTTACTTCGTCAAACAATACTCTCTTTCCAAAAGAGAGGGTTACGTTTTTAACACTGATCATGCTGGCTATGTAAATTTTGAAGCCGCAAAGTTACGAATATATACCCGGGTTTCCAACTACACACTAGATAACCTCATTTCTGATATGTTAATATTTTAAATAATTATCAGTAAATATTTTACAGATTTATTAATAATTATATATTTTATGCTTGGTGATTATCTTTGCAATTGTTTACTTTAAGATAATAATGCCCAAATAATACCCATGAACTACGCTCATTCCATTGCACAGGTAATATATTGGCTCGACCAGGGCGAAACACCTGATTCTGTTAAAGAAAAACAGTTGGTAAACGACCTCAGTCTACAGGAAATTGCTGTCATTGCCGATGCCTGTAAAGATTATAACAAACAATTTTCACCGGCGCGTGCCAATCAACAGCTCGCTGCAAGTCTGTCCCTACTGGGAGGCATGATATTTTTTATCATAGGCATAGTAAGATTATTGTCAGATCACTGGCTGGTATTGCTGGATATATTTTGTCTCTTTGGCGGCTTCCTGGGAATGGCAAATTATGTCGTATTAACCTACAAAGCGGCAAAAGACGACCAGGAGCGTCACTACAAAGCCGGAAGGTCTTCTCTGATGGCAAAACTGGCAGCTCAGTTACAAGCTGACAAACAGGCTTAATTATGCTAAATTACTATACCGAAGTACATAAGGTCAACCGATTACTCAGCGAACAATTACCACTGCCGGATATCCTTCAGCAATCTGCGCTCTCTACCGATGATGTCGCCTATGTCATCGACCGGATAAATACCAGCACTCTTCCCCCGCCACCTGTACAATCACCACCAAACAGGCTATTCTCGCTTATAACCAGAATACTGGGATTAACAGGAGTTATAAAGGCCATCTATGACAAGAACATACGATTCCTGCTCTTTGTATTTTGCTTTTTCGGATTAATAGAATTGCTCGTGATTATCTTTGGTAAAAATGAAAAACCTGCCACTGCACCAAACCTGTTCCTGGATCAGGTCGCGGAAGAACTGGAAATAAAGCAATACAAGTTAAATATGCTCCACCAGCGGTAATAGGCAATTAATTCTTTCCTGTACTTCGAAACCTATTCCTGCCGTATCTTTAGCGCAAAATACAGCGCTATGACTGACTATAAACAGGTTTTTGAGAACAACAGAAAGTGGGTTGCATCCAAAACAGCCACTGAAGCCGATTTCTTTGAGAAAATGGCGGATTCCCAGGCACCTAAATATCTGTACATCGGTTGTAGCGACAGCCGTGTTCCTACCAACGAGATCATGGGTCTCGAAGCCGGAGAAGTGTTTGTACACCGTAACATCGCCAACCTGGTATGTAATACCGACCTCAATGTAATGGCCGTTATCAACTATGCGGTAGTACACCTGGAGGTAAAACATATCGTGGTATGCGGTCACTACAACTGCGGTGGTGTTAAAGCCGCCATGCAACCACTGGACCTCGGCATCCTCAATCCATGGCTACGTAACATCAGGGATGTTTACCGCCTTCATATGGACGAACTGAACGCCATCCCGGTAGAACATGACCGCTACAACAGACTGGTAGAACTCAATGTACAGGAGCAGTGCATCAACATCATAAAAACCGCTGCCGTACAGAAAATGTATACCCAGAAAGGATATCCTACCGTACATGGCTGGGTATACGATCTGAAAAACGGTCTGCTAAAGGATCTGGAAATAGATTTCGAAGGTGTACTCCATGAAATCCAGCGTATATACGACCTCACCGGCCAGGGCTTAATGCAGAAAGAGCAGTAATCAATAATGGCAACAGCGATAACTAATGATATGGGACCAATAGGTGTTTTCGATTCAGGATATGGCGGATTGACCGTCTTAAAGGAAATAGTTGCGGAACTACCACAGTACGATTATATCTATCTGGGAGACAATGCCCGCGCGCCTTATGGCAACCGTGGCTTCGATACCATCCATACCTATACGTTGCAATGTGTAAAAAAACTGTTCGATATGGGTTGCCCGCTGGTAGTACTGGCCTGTAACACCGCATCCGCCAAGGCTTTGCGGACCATTCAACAGAAAGACCTGCCCCATATCGCGCCAGACAAACGCGTACTGGGTGTGATACGGCCAACAACCGAAATGGTAGGCACCATCACACAGAGCAACGAAGTAGCCATACTGGCTACCAACGGTACGGTATCTTCGCAATCCTATCCCATTGAAATAGCTAAATTTTTCCCGGATGTAAAGGTATTTCAGCAAGCCTGCCCCATGTGGGTACCACTCATCGAAAACAATGAACACGAAAACGAAGGCGCCGATTATTTCGTAAAGGAATACCTGGACAAAATCCTTTCGCAATCAAACAACATCGATACACTGGTGCTGGCGTGTACCCACTATCCGTTATTGCTCCGTAAAATCAAGCAACATCTTCCTGCCGGCATCACCGTGCTGGCACAGGGCAAAATCGTTGCCCGCAGTCTGAAAGACTATCTCCACCGGCATCCAGAAATGGAACAACGACTCACGAAAACGGGTACACGTAGTTTTAATACGACCGATGACCCGGGAATCTTCGATCAGATGGCAGAGATATTTTTCGGACAAAAAGTTGCTTCAGCAAAAATTGACGCAGATCATTTATAAAAAAAGATGCCTTCGAATGAAGGCATCTTTTTTACACTAATTCTTTTCTTCCAGCTTCAGTAAAAACGCATACTCCAGTGCTTTTTCCTTTAGCATTTCAAATCTGCCGGAAGCGCCACCATGGCCAGCCTCCATATCTGTATACAACAACAGTAAATGTTTATCAGACTTAAACTCCCTTAACTTAGCTACCCATTTTGCCGGCTCCCAATATTGTACCTGCGAATCGTGCAGGCCGGTAGTAACCAGCATATTCGGATAATCTTTTGCCTCCACCTGATCGTAAGGAGAATAAGACAACATATAATCGTAGGAGTCCTTATTTTTTGGATTTCCCCATTCATCGAATTCTCCGGTCGTCAACGGAATAGTTTCATCGAGCATGGTAGTGACTACATCTACGAATGGAACCTGCGCCACTACGCCGTTCCAGAGGTCTGGCCGCATATTGGCGATGGCGCCCATCAGCAATCCGCCGGCACTGCCACCCATGGCATATAAGTGGGAAGGAGAAGTATATTTTTCTTTGATAAGATGTAATGCACAGTCGATAAAATCAGTAAAGGTGTTTTTCTTCTTAAACATCTTCCCATCTTCATACCACTGGCGACCCATCTCCTGGCCTCCCCTGATATGCGCGATGGCGTAGGCAAAGCCTCTGTCCAGCAAACTCAGCATATTGGAGTTGAAATACACATCCATGCTGTGGCCATAAGAACCGTATGCATATAGCAGCAGTGGCTGTTTTCCATCTTTCTTAAACCCATTTTTATATACCAGCGACACCGGCACCTGCGTACCATCGGCCGCCGTAGCCAGCAAGCGTTCAGACGAATACTGCGTCGCATCATAGCCACCCATTACCTCCTGCTGACGCTTTAGCTCTGTAGAACCGGTAATCATGTTGTAGTCGTACACAGAATTAGGCGTTACCATAGACATATAGCCATAGCGCAGTTCATGGCTGTTCATTTCGCCATTGGTGCCGATATAAGCGGTATAGGCAGGTTCTGAGAAAGGCAGAAATTTCTCTTCACCGGTTTTACTGTTGATGATCCTGATCTGAGTAAGACCATTTTCTCTTTCAGCCAATACCATGAAGTCGGTGAACAGGGCCAGCTCTTCCAGCAATACATGGCTTCTGTTAGGGATAATTTCTTTCCATACCTCCCTGGAAGTATTGTCCAGCGGGCATTCCATCAGCCGGAAATTCAGCGCTTCCCAGTTGGTGAGTATATAGAATTTATCTTCCCGATGATCTACACTGTACAGCTGATCTTTGGTACGTGGATGAAAAATACTGAAATTCTCTGCAGGAGTAGCTGCCGTCAGTATTCTCACTTCAGATGTTAAAGTACTTTCACTGGTGATGAGGATATATTTGCCGGATTTAGTTTTATTCAGATAAACATCAAAGGTTTCATCTGCCTCAAAATACACTTCCGTATCCTGTGATTCGCCAATGGTATGGCGCAATACACGGTCCGCACGTAAGGTAACGGTATCTTTTCGTGTATAGAACAACGTTAGGTTATCAGCGGCCCAGGTATAGGAAGGAGCAGTATCCAGGATAGTATCTTCCAGTGTTTCTCCTGTTTGCAGATTTTTGATGCGCACGGTATAAAGGCGGCGGCTCACCGTATCTATGCCATAGGCCAGCATACGGCCGTCCGGACTCACTGTAAGTGCTGTAACCTGGCAGTAGGCATGGCCGGCAGCCACTTCGTTGACATCCAGGATCACCTCTTCGGCAGCATCCAGGCTACCCTTTTTGCGGCAATAGATGGTATATTCCTTGCCTTCCTCGTAACGGTGATAGTAGTAATAGCCATTTTTGAGGTAGGGAACGCCCATATCTGTTTCTTTGATACGGCCTTTCATCTCATTAAAAAGCTGTTCCCGCAGACCTTTTTCAGGTGCAAGAACAGCCTCTGTATAAGTATTTTCAGCTTTCAGATAAGCGATTACGTCTGCGTTTTCGCGGTCATTCAGCCAATAGTAATTGTCGATCCGGGTATGGTCATGAATAGTGAGTTCTTTTGGAATCTTCTCAGCTATCGGGGGGTTTATATTTTCCTGTAACATCATGCACAATTTTTAGTCCTGTGCTGATAAAATTAAGGAAAATATGGCTATACTATTTTCATCTGTACAGGGTCCCAGTTGAGCACCTTTTTGCTAAAGTAGCTCTCATTGGTAAGCAGGGCCGGGCCGGCAGCACGGAGCCCGAAGGTAGCATCCTCTACCACCGTTTTGCCGGTGCGCATCGCTTCAAAGAAGTTATGGAAATGATCCAGGCGGTCGTCGTAGCCTTGCGGTGCTGCAAAGCTGGAGGTTTCCACTCTGGCCTGTGAAGAAGCGGAGCCGTACTGCTTGTTGTACTGGGTGACAAACTCCTTCTGGATAGCCGCCGGGAAAGTATTATAGGTATCCCATCCGCCATAACCAGGCGCTTCCGGGAGTTTATGTTTTTTAATATTGAATGAATTACCGCCTAACTCGAGTACGCCATCCGTACCGATGAAGCGGGTATATTCACCACCACCGCTGCCGTCAGCGAAGTTTACGCGCAGTGTCATCTGGAATGCGGGATGAGTTGCCGTTTCAGGATAGTCGAATATGGCCATGATCACGTCCGGTACGTCTCTGCCATCTTTCCACTGTACCAGGTTACCGCTGGCATATACGCGTTCAGGGCCAACAGAGCCGGTGATATAGTGTAATCCGGAGATAAGATGTACGAAGAGATCACCGGGAGCGCCTGTACCATAGGCCTGATAATTTCTCCAGCGGAAGAATTTCTTCGCATCAAAAGGCACTTTGGCGGTGTCTTTCAGGTAGGTATCAAAATCTACTGTTTTAGGATTGGCATCAGGCGGGATGGAATACTGCCAGGCACCGAGGGCATTATGCCTGTCGTAGCGGGCTTCCACCACATTCAGCTGACCGATTTCGCCGGCCAGATAGCGTTTGCGGGCTTCTGCCAGGGCTACGCTGCTCACTCGCTGGCTTCCTACCTGGAAAACCGCTTTGGTACGCTGTTGCGTGGCAATAACCTGATGGCCCTCAGCTATCTGCTGTACCATTGGCTTCTCACAGTATACGGCCTTTCCAGCTTCCATCGCAGCGATGGAGATCGTATCATGCCAGAAATCGGGCGTGGCCACGATAATAGCATCGATGTCTTTTCGATGCAGCAGTTCGCGGTAATCGCGGACAGTGGTAACCTGCGGGCCATAGACTTCCTTTACACGGGTAAGGTGGCCTTCATAGAGATCAGCAGCGGCAACGAATTCCACGCCGGGAACCTTAATAGCCGTGTTGACATCTCCGAAACCCATAATGCCCATTCCTACACATGCTACGCGGATTTTATCGTTGGCGGAGATTCTCTTTTCGGGTTGCAGGATATGGGTATAATCCTGTTCATGGGCGAGTGCAGCGAGGGAGCCTGCACCTATTAAGGCAGCGGTGCCGCCGAGATGTTTTATAAATTTTCTGCGGGAATGTTCTGACATATGGTTTTCATTTCGTGTTCCCACATAATAGTAAAAAAAATAGCCGCAAAAGAATTTAGAGGATGAATGGCGGGCATAAAAAAACTCCTCTCAGTGAGAGGAGTCTTTTTAAATATTGCATCAGTTAGTAATTCCTGATTATTTCTCAGAAGTAAAGCCAGCTGCGATAAACTCGCGGTTGAGGCGGGCGATATTGGTGAGAGAGATTTCTTTTGGACATTCTGCTTCGCAGGCACCAGTGTTGGTACAGCTACCGAATCCTTCCTTGTCCATTTGTGCCAGCATATTGAGGGCACGTGTTCTTTTTTCCGGCTGACCCTGAGGCAGCAGTGCCAGCTGAGAAACTTTTGCAGATACGAAGAGCATTGCAGAAGAGTTTTTGCAGGCAGCAACGCAGGCGCCACAACCGATACATGCAGCAGCGGCGAAGGCCAGGTCAGCTTTATGTTTCTCGATAGGAATATTGTTGGCATCCTGAGCGTTACCGGTGTTTACAGAAACGTAACCACCTGCTTCGATGATACGATCAAAAGCAGAACGATCTACAGTCAGGTCTTTCACTACAGGGAAAGCGCCTGCTCTCCATGGTTCAACGGTGATGGTATCACCATCTTTGAACGCACGCATATGCAGCTGACAGGTAGTAGTACCATCCCACGGACCGTGTGCACGGCCATTGATGTGCATAGAGCACATACCACAGATACCTTCGCGGCAGTCGTGGTCAAATGCGATTGGTTCTTTACCCTCGTTGATCAATTCTTCGTTTACCACGTCGAACATTTCCAGGAATGACATTTCAGAAGAAATGTTTTTAGCTGGAATAGTTTCGAATCCACCACGATCATCTTTATTTTTCTGCCTCCACACTTTTAATGTGAGGTTCATGTTATAATGTTCCATATGCTTGGACTATTATTAGATTTATTAATTGCTGGTCTGGCTGTTAGCAGCGATGACCAATTCCTTATTTATAGCTACGTTGAGAAGGTTTAACTTCTTCGAATACGAGTGGTTCTTTGTGCAGAACATAGTCGCTAGGGCCTTTGTATTCCCATGCTGCTACATAGCTGAAGTTCTCGTCATCGCGTTTTGCTTCACCATCTTCTGTTTGTGATTCTTCACGGAAGTGACCACCGCAGGATTCGCGACGGTTCAGGGCATCCATGCACATGAGTTCACCGAGTTCGAGGAAGTCGGCAACGCGGCCAGCTTTTTCGAGTTCAGGGTTGAATTCATTTACGTCACCAGGTACACGAACATCTTTCCAGAATTCAGCGCGAAGGGCTTTAATTTCTTCGATGGCTTCTTTCAGGCCTTGTTCGTTACGTGCCATACCGCATTTTTCCCACATGATCTTACCCAGTTTTTTATGGAAATGATCAACAGAGTGAGAACCTTTGATAGACATGAATTTAGCGAGGGTATCTCTTACGCGGCTTTCAGCATCAGCGAAGGCAGGGTGATCCGTAGGGATTGCTTTGGTGCGGATTTCATCAGCCAGGTAGTTACCGATGGTGTAAGGAATAACGAAGTAACCATCTGCCAGGCCCTGCATGAGTGCAGAAGCACCGAGGCGGTTAGCACCGTGGTCGGAGAAGTTAGCTTCACCGAGGGAGTACAGCCCTTCAACGGTAGTTTGCAGTTCATAGTCAACCCAGAGGCCGCCCATGGTGTAGTGAACCGCAGGATAGATACGCATTGGGGAAGTATAAGGATCTTCACCGGTGATTTTAGCGTACATATCGAAGAGGTTACCATATTTTTCAACAACCACTGCTTTACCCAGGTCATAGATTTCCTGTTTGGAAGGGTTGTGGAGTTGTTTTTTATTGGCTTCGATTTTACCGTAGCGGTCGATAGCTGCGGCGAAATCGAGGTATACTGCCTGTTTGGAAGTACCTACTCCGTAACCGGCATCGCATCTTTCTTTAGCAGCGCGGGAGGCCACGTCACGAGGAACGAGGTTACCGAAGGCAGGATATCTTCTTTCCAGGTAATAGTCTCTTTCTTCTTCAGGGATATCCGCAGCTTTGCGATTATCGTCTTTCTTTTTAGGTACCCAGATACGACCATCGTTACGCAGTGATTCTGACATGAGGGTCAGTTTGGACTGGTGATCGCCGGAAACCGGGATACAGGTAGGGTGAATCTGTGTAAAGCAAGGGTTAGCGAAGTAAGCACCGTTTTTGGTAGCTTTCCAGGCTGCGGTTACGTTGGAACCCATTGCGTTGGTAGAGAGGAAGAAAACGTTACCATAACCACCGGAGCAGATCAGTACAGCATGACCGAAGTGACGCTCCAGCTGACCGGTGATGAGGTTACGGGCGATGATACCACGTGCTTTACCATCGATTTTAACGATTTCCAGCATTTCGTGGCGGGAGTACTGGGTAACGTTACCCAGCGCTACCTGGCGCTCCAGTGCAGAGTATGCACCGAGGAGGAGCTGTTGACCTGTCTGGCCGGCAGCGTAGAAGGTACGTTGTACCTGTGTACCACCGAAAGAGCGGTTAGACAGCAGTCCACCATATTCGCGGGCGAAAGGAACACCTTGTGCCACGCATTGGTCGATGATGTTACCACTTACTTCAGCCAGACGATGAACGTTGGCTTCGCGGGAGCGGTAGTCACCACCTTTTACGGTATCGTAGAAGAGACGGTAAACGGAGTCACCATCATTTTGATAGTTTTTAGCAGCATTGATACCACCCTGGGCGGCAATACTGTGTGCGCGGCGTGGGCTATCCTGAAAGCAGAATGCTTTCACTTTATATCCTAACTCACCTAATGAAGCCGCTGCTGAAGCACCAGCCAAACCGGTACCAATAACGATCACCTCGAGGCTACGTTTATTCGCAGGGTTTACCAGCTTACAATGTCCTTTATAATCTTCCCACTTTGAATTTAATGGGCCTGCAGGAATTTTTGCGTTCAACATATATCCTTACTTTACAAAATTATCTGTTAAAATAAATTAAAACGGGAATGATGGCGAAGCCAACAGGGATGGCTATACCAAATACCCATACACCGATGAAATTGATGATCCCGTTATATTTTTTATGATTTAAGCCAAAAGTCTGGCAGGCACTTTTAAAACCATGGATAAGGTGGAAAGACAATCCGATCATACCGATCACATAGATCAGCACTACAATTGGATTTTCGAATAACTGATAAGTAACAGCATACAGGTCTTTCAGTGGTTCGGTCATGCCTTCGTATGTTTTCGTAGGCATTTCACCGTAGTGGAATTTACCCCAGAGTTGGGCCAGGTGAACCACAATGAAGATAAAGAGAATGCTACCCATGACAGCCATCTGGCGGGAAAACCAGGAGGAGGTAGCGTTGCCCGGATTTACTGCATATTTAACCGGACGGGCAGCTCTGTTGGAGAATGTGAGCTGGATGGCGATGAAAGCGTGCAATAAGATCACAATTTTCAGGCCCCATGCAATGAATTGAATTAGACTGTTGTGACCCATAAACTGAGCGTAAGCGTTGAATGCCTTACCCTCGTCTTTGTACAACAGTTGGAAGTTTCCTGCCAGATGTACGAGAACAAAACTGCAGAGAAACAAGCCGGTAGCACCTACCAATAACTTTTTACCGATAGAGGTATTAAAGAACTGTGACCACTTCATAAGTAAAAATCTAAGCTTCCTAGTATAAAAAAGATGTTGAAATGTCGGGCAAATTTAAAGCAGGAAAAATTAAAACCAAATGATATTTATCAGTAAACACTATTCCAGACGCCTTAGCATGGCGTTGTCAATCATGTTAAACAAGTGTACGGGCTGATATGTTCGCCACTTGTCGTCATCCAATAAATGCACATAATTGTATAACCTCGCTTTCTCAAACTCCTGGCGGGTTTGAACGGGCATATTGAGGGCTACGATCCACCCTCCGTCGTCCCGGATATCGTCCCACCATTCTTCATAATAACTGTCATCTGAGGAATGAAAGTTCATGACATTTTCGGTGATCAAAATAAATTTCCGGATACCTTCAACGATCATCAGGTCGATGATCTCCCGTTTGAGGGTCATAATATCATTATCCAGGGTATCATTCCATTCCCCGATAAATTCAATTATGGCATAACTAAACTGGTAATCAACGAATAAGACTTTCAGGTACAGGTTACGGGAACCAAATTCGTCCCACTGAGGGTGTACATAATAATTATATACTGTGTTCGAATATTCGAATTCACTGTATTCACGGCCGTAGAAGGGGGATAGTTCATCCTCTTCTGCTGTATACAGGTGCCGCCAGTTATAATATGGCTCGATGTCGTGCATAGCAGGTTATTACGTCAAATGTCGGGTTTAAATCAGGCTTTGGCAAAATCCTCTACTGCCTTTTTAACGCTGCCGGCTTTCAGCAGCAGCTTCTGGGCTTCTTCATAATCAGTGAGCGACAGCTGTTCCATGAGCATGCGGACGCCTCTGTCTACCAGCTTTTCATTGCTCAGCTGCATATTCACCATTTTATTATCTTCTACTCTTCCCAGCTGGATCATTACCGCTGTGGAGATCATATTGAGGACCAGTTTCTGGGCGGTTCCGCTTTTCATACGGGTGCTGCCGGTCACAAATTCAGGACCTACCACTACTTCTACCGGGAAGTCGGCGGATGCAGAGATCGGAGATTCAGGGTTACAGCTGATACTGCCGGTGGTAATACCGTGACTGCGGCATTTGTCCAGGGCACCGATCACATAAGGGGTGGTACCGCTGGCGGCAATGCCAATTAATACGTCCTTATCGGTGATACCGAATTCCTGCAGGTCTTTCCAGCCCTGTTCTTTATTATCTTCGGCGAATTCCACTGCTTTACGGATGGCAGCGTCGCCGCCGGCGATGATACCGATTACCAGGCCATGGGGCACCCCGAAGGTAGGCGGGCATTCTGAAGCATCTACGATACCCAGCCTGCCGCTGGTACCGGCTCCCATATAAAAGAGGCGGCCACCTGCCAGCATCTTGTCTGCTATTGCAGCAACCAGCTTCTCTATCTGAGGAATGGCTTTTGCCACTGCCAGGGGAACTGTCTGATCTTCTTTATTAATATCGGTCAGCAATTCCTGTATGCTCATTTTTTCCAGGTGGTGGTAGTGAGATTCCTGTTCAGTAACTTTTACAAATGCCATATGTTTTATTTGATATTTTAATGATGATATTCGATAAGGCCTTCCATTGGTGTGCGGAGTATTCTTCCCAGCGGCAATTCATACAGATCACACAGCTCTTTCAGGATATCGCGGAAATGCCAGGCTACACTGCCGGTAAAGTGCAGTGAGGTTGTCCAGCTTTCCCTGTATTTATAAATATGATTAAAAAAGAAGTCATTAAGCCCATCCTCCAGGATATTTTCTATCATAAAGTGCCCTCTATTCTCGGAGAGGAAAGTAGCAAAACCAGCCAGATAACGATTTGCCAGGGGTTTCCTGTATACATTTTCCAGGATTTCATCCTTATTGGTGCTGTATTTCTCGTCAAATTTACCTATTAACTCTTCGTCAAAGGTATTATACAAATAATATTGCAGGACTTTTTTTCCAAGATAAGCACCACTTCCCTCATCTCCCAGCACATACCCCAATCCAGGGTTATTTTTTTTAATACGTGTACCATCATAGAAACAGGAGTTGGACCCGGTGCCCAGGATACTGGCAATTCCGGCGCCATGGCCACATAAAGCCCTGGCGGCGCCCATGAGGTCATGGTCTACTTCTATATAACTATCCGGCCACACCGCCCTGAGGGCTGCGCTAACCACTTCAATATTCTTTTGCTGAGACAGGCCGGTACCATAAAAATAAATTTCATCTATATGTACGCCAGCTGGCAACTGAGGTATCAATTCCTGGGTAAAGATGGCTTTAATCTGATCCAGCGTCTGAAAATACGGACTAATTCCCTGGGTTTTATATGGTCCGGGGGCTGCTGCCCCAAGAAGGCCCCATTCGGCCTTGGTAGATCCGCTATCTGCTATCAGCTTTATTTTTCCGGGCATGTCCGTTTATTTAGTCAAATTAAAGAATCGTAGAAGTTTGCACTCGATATGCTATTTTTGTCACAATTTAAACAAAAGCCATCCATAAAAACAAATGCGGGGTTTGAAGTTTAGGTTCAAGACTGGTCATAAAATTAGCGGGATAATAATCAAAATATGTCTAACAGGAAGCTGAATGTTTTTTTACCTTTTTTAATGGCGGTAGTGCTGGCCCTCGGGATGTTCTTAGGTCACAAGATGCCTGGATCGAATACCGGCGGCACCACAGTGTTTTTTGCCAAACCCAAGAACGGCCCATTACAGGAAGTACTCGACCTGATAAAAACCAAATACGTTGATACCATCAACACAGATAACCTCCAGCAGGAAGCCATAGAAGGAATGTTGCTCCACCTGGACCCACACTCTGTCTATATTCCGCCTTCCCAACTGCAGCAGGTAAATGAAGACCTGGACGGCAACTTCCAGGGCATCGGTATCGAATTCAATATCACTGCCGATACGGTAAACGTTGTATCTGTCATCAGTGGCGGCCCATCCGAAGCAGCAGGCCTGCAAACCGGCGACAAGATCCTCAAAGTAGGCGATAGCCTGATTGCCGGCAATAACGTCACCACCGACAAGATCCGTAAACTGCTGCGTGGCCCTGCCGACTCAGAGGTAAGTACCACCATCTTACGTGGCACCAAACAGTCTGTCGTGAAAATCAAACGTGGTGTGATCCCGGTAACCAGCATCGATGCCAGCTATATGCTCGCTCCTGGCGTGGGTTACATCAAAATCAGCAAGTTCTCCGCCACCACTTTTGACGACTTTATGAAGTCTATGCGCGAACTCCACGATGCCGGCATGAAAAAACTGGTCATCGACCTTCGCCAGAACCCGGGCGGATTCCTGGATGCAGCTACCCGCATCGCCGACGAATTCCTCGATGAGGGTAAACTGATCGTTTATACCAAAGGAAAAGACTTCCCAAGAACAGACTATAAAACCAAACGTCCTGGCATGTTCGAAAAAGGCGCCCTTGCCATCCTCACCGATGAAGGCTCTGCTTCTGCCAGCGAAATCCTCGCCGGCGCTATCCAGGACCACGACAGAGGAACCATCATCGGCCGCCGCACCTTCGGTAAAGGCCTCGTTCAGGAACAGTACGACCTCGATAATGGCGGTGCATTACGCCTCACCGTTGCCAGGTACTATATTCCTTCCGGCCGCAGTATCCAGAAACCATACGGTAACGGACACGATGCGTATGACGAAGATATCAACGACCGCTTTAACCACGGCGAACTGGTTAACAAAGACAGTATTCGTATAACCGATACCGTGCCTTACAGAACTGCGTCAGGCCGCCGTGTATATGGTGGTGGTGGTATCACCCCGGATATCTTCATACCATTTGATACCAGCCGCTTCTCCACTACGCTCATGGCGATGTATTCCCATAATACCTTCAGCAACTTTGCCTATAGGTATTACACTACCCACCAGGCTATGTTCAAGCAATATAAAGATGCGCAGGACTTCGTGAAAAACTTCGAAACGACGCCAGCGATTTACCAGGAATTTATGAGCTTCGCCAAAACCGACAGCGTTCCTGGCCTGAACAAAGTGACTGCCCGCGAAGAAATAGAAATCAAGTCCAGAATAAAAGCCTTAATGGCCCGCCAGCTGTACAGAACAGAAGGTTTCTATGAAACAATCAATGCGAACGATCCGGCTGTAAAGAAAGCACTGGAAGTAGTTGAAGCGGATAAAGAAAAATAGATCTCTTTAAAAATACCCGAATGCCATCGCTGATAAAGCGGTGGCATTTTCTTTTTCTGCCTATGTTATGTTGTTTGTTTGGTAGAGAGGATAACCCCGAAGATGATATCCGGGAAGATGATATTTGGGAGATAATGTCTGGGAGATAGTGTAAGAGAGATAGTGCCATCATCTAAATAAGACATAAAAGAAAAGCGCTTCCGGTTGGAAGCGCTTTTCTTTTATGTCTTATTGGTAATTCGTTATTGTGCTTTACGCTGCATTTTAGGTAAGCTCTGTACGATCAGGTCATTCATCACGTTAACAGCTTCATCCAGGTAGATGTCTTTGGTCCTGGCTTTTAACCAGTCTTTATTACGGGCTACCTTAGAGGAGTCGTTACCTAATTTATCCAGGTCTACCTTCATGCTGGTGATGTTGAGTTCTTTCACCTTATCATTCACGGCATCGTATCTTTTCAGTGCGGCAGTATTTACTTTCTGCTCGTTTTTATAGGTATCGATGTTGAGTGAATAACTATCCTGTTTCTCCATTTTTCTGAGGGTAGCCAGGTTTTCGTTCATCAGTTTGAAAGCAGGGCTGGTTTCCATACGCTTATCGCTGCTTCTTTTCAGTGATTCGGCGTTTACCGGATTATGCCAGATGGTATAATCTGATTTAGGAATCTCATCCCATGCCAGTGCGTCACTGTCTTTACGTTCAGACACCTCATAATAAGGATCTGGCAGCACGATATCAGAAGCTACGCCTTTGAGCTGGGTGGAGCCACCGTTTGCGCGGTAGAATTTCTGCTGTGTCAGTTTCAGTGCACCAAGGCTCTGGCCATCTTTCACAGGATAGAAATCGTCCAGTGTGTAGAGGCGTTGTACGGTACCTTTACCGAAGGTTTGTTTGCTACCGATAATTACGGCGCGTTTGTAATCCTGCATGGCAGCGGCGAGGATTTCAGATGCAGAAGCGCTGTATTCGTTGACCATGATAGCCAGCGGGCCATCGTACTGAACATTTTTATCGCGGTCGCGGAGCACTACTGCCTGACCACCTCTTGAGCGAACCTGTACGATAGGGCCTTCAGGAATGAAGAGGCCAGCCATCTGTACTACTTCCGGCAGTGAGCCACCACCGTTGAAGCGCAGGTCGAGGATGATACCTTCTACCTTTTCGGCTTTCAGTTTAGCAACTTCTTTGGCTACGTCATCTGCACAACGGGCACCGTTACGGTCGTTGAAATCGGAATAGAATTCCGGCAGGTAGATATAACCAATTTTATGTGTACCGTTGATCACTGCGGACTTAGCGAAAGTTTCCTCCTGTACGATCTCGTCACGTATGATGGCGATGTCCTTTACGGTACCGTCCACACTTTTCACGGTCAGTTTAACGGTGGTTCCTTTATTACCACGGATCAGTTTCACAGCGTCTTCCACAGGGTAGCCGGTGATATCCACCGCTTCTTTATCGCCCTGGGCAACTTTCTGGATGACATCATTGATTTTGAGGCGGCCGTCTTTCCAGCTAGGGCTGCCGGTAATGATGCTGATCACTTTAATTTTGCCGTCTTCTTCTTTCAGACCGGCGCCGATACCAAAGAACTTACCAGCCATCTGCTCTTCGAACTGACGTTTTTCATCAGGTGGGAAGTAGTCGGTATGCGGGTCCATGGTGGTAGTGATGGCATTTACATACAGGCTAAAGCGGTCGTTATCGTCCTGATGGTTTTTCAGGCGTTCGAAGAAGCGGTCGTAGAGTGATTTTACTTTTCCACGAGCATCCGCTTCGAGTTGCTGGTCTGTTTTATTTTTAATGCTATCTACCTTGGATTTATCACGTGATTCCTGGAGGTCGGTGAATTTTTCCAGTGTGCGGTATTTCAGCAGTTTTCTCCATGCTTCGTACCTGGCAACAGAATCAACCGGATAATCGATTTTGTCTGCATCCAGCACTACTGATTCTTCTTTGGAGAAGTCAAATGGCTGGGCCAGGATTTGAGGATAGATACCGGCAGCTTCATTAATACGTTGTTTGATGATGGTGTTAATATTGCGGAAGCAATCCAGTGGGGCACCTTTCAGCTCATCGTCAACGTGTGTGGACAGGGGCTGGAGGGATTTGATATCACTTGCCAGGAAGAATTTCTTCTCGACATCGAGGCTACGCAGATATTTATTAAAAACTTCTTTGGAGAAGGCATCATCAATCGGTTTTGGTTGGTAGTGTCCTTCTTTCAGCATCTGCCCTACCAGGCTCATAATCACTTCGTAACGACCTGGAGGGTCGTCGTAGTGATTTAATTTGGTAAAGGCCAGTACTCCAGCGGACAAGCTAATCAGCACTACCGGGATTATCACTTTCAGTCTCATATGTATCTCAATTGAACAAAAATATTGTCAAATCAAATATAAAGTAAATTCGACCGCCTCAGGCGGAATAATTTACTCTTTTAACAAAAATTTGGCCGGGCTGAAAAGCCCGTCATTCTTACTGTGGATAACGAACGAATAAGCGTTTATGTTTGATTACCGCCGGCAGATTCGTCAGTCTTTGACCAGTTTGTACACGGCGCCTTTAAAACCATTGCTGGTGGAGGCACTGGTGAGTACGTACAGTTCACCTTTTGCATCCTGTCCCCAGCTGAGGATCTGCATATTTTCGTTGGGGCGGTTAGAGAACTGTAAATCAGCACGTTCCCATTTATTGCCGTTAGGCACAAGTACAAAGGCTTTTCCGTTATAGTCGCCAAAAACGTAGAGCCCTTTCAGTGAAGGAATATCATTTCCACGGTATATATATCCGCCGGTGATGCTAATCCCCAGATCGTGGTTGTATTCGTGGATCGGTGCAATCAGTTTGGATTTGTCGGCGCCGGCAGGCACGTTAAAATCGTGGTACCCTTCCATAATTCTCCAGCCGTAGTTACCACCTTTTTTGATAATGTCAACTTCTTCATACTTATCCTGCCCTACATCGCCGGCAAACAGGCGGCCATTGGCTTTATCAAAGGAGAAGCGCCATGGGTTGCGCAGGCCATAGGCCCAGATCTCCGGTTTTGCACCGGCAGTTTTAACGAAAGGATTATCTGCAGGCACTTTATATGGTGTTCCATTCACATCAATACGGAGGATTTTACCCAGTACGGTGCCGAGATCCTGAGCATTACCGATGGTGCCGTGTTTATCCCCACCGCCACCGCCATCACCGAGACCTACGTACAGGTAGCCATCAGGGCCGAATACCAGCTGGCCGCCATTGTGGTTGGATTCAGGCTGGTTTACCTCCATGAGTACACGCTCCGATTTAGGATCTACTTCATTCGGATTGGTGGCAGAAACAGTAAATTCCACCAGTTTGCTTTTATGGTTCAGGCCTTTTACCGGATTAGGAACCGGGGCACTGTAGTACATATATACTTTATGATTCTTTTTAAACTGAGGGTGAAAAGCCATACCCAGTAAGCCTCTTTCATCATAGGCAGCATTGATTTTCACCATTTCGCCGCTAACATCAGCAAATGGCTGGGCTACCAGTTTTCCATCCTGCACAATCCATACCTTCCCTTCTTTCTGGCAGAAAAACAAACGGTTAGTACCATCATTGGGCACGGCCATATTTACAGGAGAAATAAACTTATCTGTTACCAGTTCCAGTTTAGCCTTGCGTGCGGGTGGTTCAGCAGGCGTTTCCGGGCCACCGGCCAGACATGATACCGAGTTCAGTGCAGAAAGTAATGCCAGGCTGGCAAAACAGTATTTTTTCATAAGAGTGCAGGATTTTAGCACGATAAAAATAATCAAAGGCCTGAACATTCCACAGACTTATGATGAATGGCATATTTCGGGCCGGATAGGGTGAATAATCGGGGAAAACAAAAGTTCAATTATACTACCTTCGTTTAAAATTTCAACAGATTGGACACGACGGCAACTACAAAAAACGACCCATACGCTTCACTACGTTTCCCGGAATTCAACTATTACCTGGTCATTCGATTTACCATTGTTTTTGCGCTGACCATGCAATTTGCGATCATTGAATGGAAAGTTAACGAACTGGCCAGAGATCCGTTTGCATTGGGACTGATAGGCTTATCGGAGGTGATTCCGGCGGTACTGCTGGCACCTTTTGCAGGTCATATTGTAGATAAGCGGGAGAAGAGAGGGTTACTGCTGTTATGTATCATTGCCTACCTGTTTATTTCCACCGGACTATTCCTGCTTACCTGGGACAGGGCGGTACAAGGTATTCCCAAACACTACGTACTTTATATGATTTACTCCCTGGTATTTGTCGGGGGTATTGTCAGGGCCTTTACGAGTCCGTCCACCTTTACATTATTATCTTTACTGGTACCTAAAACCCTGTATGCCAATGCTTCCACCTGGAGTAGCAGTGCCTGGCAGATTGGAGGCGTATTAGGGCCGGCATTGGGCGGCTTTTTCATCTATCTTTTTGGGGTACATTGGTCGATGTTATTGGTGGTGGCCATTTTGCTGGCTCCATTATTCAGTTTACTGCAGATAAAGCCCAAACCGATTTTTTATAAATCGCAGGGAGAGGGATTTGTAGAGAGTCTGACCAAGGGTATGAAATTCGTCTGGAATACGAAAGTGGTGCTGGGCGCCATGGCCCTGGATATGTTTGCCGTATTGTTTGGCGGGGCTATTTCCATGTTGCCGGTATTTGCAACAGATATCCTGCATACAGATTCGCTGGGTTATGGTATCCTTCGTTCTGCGCCGGCTGTAGGCTCACTGATAACCATGTTTATACTGGCACACAAGCCACTCAATCATAAACCGGGCATTAAGCTGCTGGCAGCGGTATTTGCCTTTGGCCTGACCATTATCGTCTTCGGGGTATCCACCAGCTTTTACCTGTCGCTGGGTGCATTACTGTTCAGTGGTGTATTTGACGGGGTGAGCGTAGTTATCCGTCAGACGATTCTGCAGCTGAAAACACCGGACGACATGCGCGGCCGGGTGGCATCTGTAAGTTCTATGTTTGTGGGGTCCTCCAATGAGCTGGGCGCCTTCGAAAGCGGCTTTATGGCCAGGGCGGTAGGCCTGGTAAACTCAGTAGTACTGGGCGGTTGTATCACGCTGGGCGTGGTAGTTACCACCTATGTTATATCCCCAGCCATGCGTAAGCTGGACCTGAAGCCCTGACGGTTGCCGTCAGAGCTTCATTTCTGTTTTTAATCTCTCTAAAACATAATAAACAGCCGGACAAATCGTGCTGTTTTCATAGGTGATATTCGGGCGTTTGAAGAAGTCGAAGCTATCTGTATACGGATAGTTATGGCAGTCGCCGGGTCTTACATCGTAGATACCGCAATAGTTATCCTCTCCCAGAAACGGGCATGGGCTTGATTTTACTACATAGTCCTCATCTTTATCGATACGCAGGTAGGTATCGATGAAGGTGGCTTCCTTCATGCCCAGGTGTTTGGAAATACGTTTAATATCAGGGGCCTTGAAGCGTGGGCTGATGCTTTTACAGCAGCCGGCGCATTCCAGGCAGTCGATTTTGCTGAATGCTTCGTCGTGGAGTTCGGGCAGGAGTTTTTCCACTCCTTTACCTCTCCTGGTTTGTAGTTTCTGGAGGAACTGTTTGTTGGCTTTTTGTTTATCCTTCGCTTTCTGTTCCCAGTTTTCAAGTAAGTTGCTCATCGCTGCAAAGATAATCAATTCATGAATGGACAAAACTATGACATTAGCGGGCGGGCCAAACTAACCATTTATCACTGTTTTACCCAGTCTGGTAGCGGAGTTTTGGCGATTGCTAAAAATCGTCATAGCTTTGCGCATTCTATTTCAAACTACCTGCTTACATCATGAATCTTTTTGATATTCAACAAAATGAATTCGTGCACCGTCACATAGGGCCGAATGAAGCTGAGAAGAGTCAGATGCTGGAAACCATCGGAACCGGCAGTCTGGATGAGCTGATTAACAAAACTGTACCTGGCGCTATCCGTATGCAGCAGCCTTTGGCTATCCCTGCCGCGATCAGCGAAAGCGACTATCTCCGCCAACTGAAAGAAATTTCACTGAAAAACCAGGTTTACCGCAACTACATTGGTCAGGGTTATTTCGACACGATTACGCCGAGTGTGATTCTGCGTAATGTTTTCGAAAATCCAGGATGGTATACCCAGTATACTCCTTACCAGGCTGAGATTTCTCAGGGCCGTCTGGAGAGCTTACTGAACTACCAGACGATGATCAGTGACCTGACCGGTTTACCAATTGCCAATGCATCTTTGCTGGATGAAGCTACTGCCGCTGCTGAAGCGATGGGTATGTTCTTCAGTGCACTCAACAAAGATCATGACAACCTGAGCAGGCCTAAGTTTTTTGTTGATGCCAACGTTTATCCGCAGACCATCGACGTTATCCACACCCGTGCTACTCCGCTGAACATCGAAGTAGTGATTGGTGATTACAAAACTGCCCAGATTGACGCTACCTACTTTGGTGCGATCGTACAGTATCCAAACAACATCGGCGGTGCAGAAGACTACCGCAGCTTTATCGACAGCGTACATGCTGCCGGTGCATATGTTGCCATGGCTACTGACCTGCTGGCACTTACCCTGCTGACTTCTCCAGGTGAGCTAGGCGCAGATGCAGCACTGGGTTCCGCACAGCGTTTCGGCGTTCCGTTAGGCTTTGGTGGTCCTCACGCAGCATTCTTCACGGTAAAGGATGAATTCAAACGTAGCATTCCTGGCCGTATCATTGGTGTAAGTATCGATGCACAGGGCGAGCGCGCACTGCGTATGGCGCTGCAAACCCGTGAGCAGCACATCAAACGTGAAAAAGCAACTTCCAATATCTGTACTGCACAGGCATTGCTGGCTAATATGGCCGCGATGTATGCCGTTTACCATGGCCCTGCAGGACTGAAAAATATCGCAACCCGCGTAGCCTTACTGACTAAAACCCTGGCAGACAAACTGACTGCAAAAGGTTTACAGCTGGCAGCTGCCAACTTCTTCGATACCATCGTTGTTAGTGGCGCTGACGTAAAAGCAAAAGCAGAAGGCGCTGGTATCAACTTCCGTTACTTCGCAAATGGCGCGGTAGGCATCTCACTGGATGAAACTACTACCATTGGTGACGTGAATGATATCCTCAGCATCTTCGGCGCAGGCAGCACAGACGCTAAAGAAGTCAGTGCAAGCGGTACTGGCATTCCGGCAACACTGGAACGTACTTCCGACTACCTGACACACCCTGTTTTCAACAGCTATCACAGCGAATCGCTGATGATGCGCTACCTGAAATCACTGGAAAATAAAGATCTCTCTCTCAATACTTCCATGATCTCATTAGGTTCCTGCACCATGAAACTGAATGCAGCAACTGAAATGATTCCTTTGAGCTGGGCACACTGGAGCAAAATGCATCCATTTGCGCCATTAGCTCAAACTGCAGGTTACCAGCAGATGATCGATGAGCTGGGTAAATACCTGAGCGTGATCACTGGCTTTGATGCCTGCAGCCTGCAACCTAACAGCGGTGCTCAGGGCGAATACGCCGGTCTGCTCACGATCCGTGACTACCACGAAAGCCGTGGCGAAGGTCATCGTAACGTGATCCTGATCCCTATCTCTGCACACGGTACCAACCCTGCATCCGCAGTAATGGCCGGCTTTAAGGTTGTAGTGGTTAAAGCACTGGAAAATGGCTACATCGATGTAGCTGACCTGAAAGCTAAAGCAGAAGCGCATAGCCAGAACCTGGCAGGTATTATGATCACTTATCCTTCTACCTACGGTGTTTATGAAGAAACAGTAAAAGAAATCTGTGATATCATCCATCAGCATGGCGGACAGGTTTACATGGATGGTGCCAATATGAACGCACAGGTAGGTCTGACCGCTCCTGGTCTGATCGGTGCTGACGTTTGTCACCTGAACCTGCATAAAACCTTCGCTATTCCTCACGGTGGTGGTGGTCCTGGCATGGGCCCTATCTGTGTAGCTAAACATCTGGCTCCATTCCTGCCTGGTCACGTAGAAATCAGCAAAGGTGAATTCACCAACGCGGTATCTGCGGCTCCTTATGGTTCTGCCAGCATCCTGCTGATCTCCTACGCATATATCCGTATGCTGGGCGCACAGGGCGTGAAAGATGCATCCATGTACGCTATCCTGAATGCCAACTATATGAAGGCAAGACTGGAGAAAGCATTTGATATCCTGTACACCGGTGTTAACGGTACCTGTGCCCACGAGTTCATCGTAGACCTGCGTCCGTTCAAAGCTACCGCTGGTATAGAAGCAGAAGATGTTGCAAAACGTCTGATGGACTATGGCTTCCACGCTCCTACCATGAGCTTCCCTGTTGCCGGCACTATCATGATCGAGCCAACAGAAAGTGAAGATAAAGGAGAACTGGACCGCTTCTGTGATGCACTGTTATCTATCCGCGAAGAAATTCGTGCCATAGAAGAAGGCAAGGCAGACAAACAGAACAACGTACTGAAAAATGCTCCGCATACACAGTTGATCATCACTGCTGATGAATGGACCCGTCCATACAGCCGTCAGCAGGCAGCATATCCACTGGAATATGTGAAAGCCAATAAATTCTGGCCTTCCGTAAGCCGTATCAACAATACACATGGCGACAGAAACCTTATCTGTACCTGTGAACCTGTTAGTGCTTACGAAGAAGTAAACGCATAACGTTTTACGACGAAAAGCAATATAAAAGGGCTGTCCCGACTAAGTCGGGACAGCCCTTTTTTCGTTAAGTCAGTTTAGAATGCAGACCTGCGCATGCCGCCATCTACTACAGCAACGGTACCTGTAACATAGGAAGCGCGTGGAGAAACGAGGAAAACGGCCATATTGGCAATATCTTCCGGCTTGCCGAAGTCGCCCATAGGTATTTCCGCAGCAGCAAATTTCTGACGTTCCTCGCCGGGAAATATGCGGCGAATCTGTGCACTGTCAATAATTCCAGGCTGAATGGAGTTTACACGGATACCGTGTGGGGCAACCTGCGCAGCTAATTGTTTAGCCCAGGCGATCAGGCTGGCTTTAAACACCGCAGAAGCATTTATAAAGCGTAGCTCGAAGGTACTGGCCAGGTTGAGGATGGTGCCTTGTTTGCGCTCCATGAAATGTGGCAGCAGCAGCTGTGTTAAGCGGCGATGGTGCATGAAGTCGAGGTTCAGGGATTCCTGCCATTTTTCTTCGTCGCCGATGATGTCCAGCGGTTGACTACGGCCAGCATTGTTGACCAGTATATCGATTGTTTTAAAGTGTTCAAATGCAGCAGCAGCGATCTTTTCAGGGCCATCGGGCGCTGTAAAATCCTGGCTTAATAACTGTGGTATAGTTCCGCCTTCGGCGATGATTTCATCTTTTAACTGCTGCAGTGCAGCTTTATCCCTGGCTACAGCCAGTACTTCCACACCTTCCAATGCGAGTTCTTTCGTGATAGCCTTTCCGAGGCCCTGACTGGCGCCTGTTACAATTGCCGTTTTTCCATTTAAATGCAGATTCATAAAATGCTTCCTTTTGTGTGAAGAATGGGGAAACTTCCGGCCAGAAATTCTTTTGTAAAAGTAGTTGGATGCCGGTAATTTTGGAACAGGTACTACCGATTGTGTGGTACGCACAAACATGTTCGTTATGGCAACAAGAAAAGTTAACTCTACCTATAGCAGAAATGAAAAGTGTATAATCGATTGCGATATGACCTTCGCCGTAAATATGCTTGGCGGCCGCTGGAAGTTGTTATTACTGGATAAATTATCAAAAGGAACTTCCAGGTTCAGTGATCTGAAAAAAGAGTTTTCATATATGAGTGAGCGTATGCTGACATTGCAGCTGAAGTCGATGGAGCAGGATGGATTAATTGTGCGGCATGCGTTTGCAGAAGTTCCGGTGCGGGTAGAGTATTCGCTTACGGAGGCTGCTATTGAACTGAAACCTATATTGGCACTGCTGAGTGCATGGGGGAATAAGCAGAAAAGCTTGTTATTGAAAGAAGAATAAAGAGTTTGTTATAAAAATTTTCGGGGCTTAGCTGCAATAGCATTGCAGTTAAGCCCCGAAGTTATTTACGCAGCTATTATTATTTCAGGATGCTTTCCAGGACTTCCAGTTTGCCGTCGATAGGTTGAGTAATATCGAGTCCGAGGATGCGTGCTACCAGTGGATAAACGTTTACGTTTTCGAAGGTAGCGATGCGGGTATTTTCTTTGAAAGCAGGGCCCCATGCCATGAAGATTGCGTTCATGTCGGTGAGGTTGTTATCGAAGCCATGATGGCCGACATGCATCGCCCTTTTGCTAAAGCTGAAAGCATAGCCAGGTTCTGCCACCAGGATGATATCACCGATACGGTTATAGATATCTTCCTGACCGTAATGCCAGCGCACCGGTGTTTCCTGTTTCAGGTAAGCTGTATAGTGATTTTCGTTTTGTTTGAGGAATTTATAGGCAGTCGAAATTTCTTCTTCGTTGTTGCCGTAGAGCAATACTTTTTCACCACCTGGCGCAACTTTAAGTGCCTTTACAATACTTGTATCCGGTAATGACAGTGTATGTTGTGTATCGACATTGGTCATACCATGGTCGGATACGATTACAAAGCTGACAGGCAGATTGAGTTTACTAACTGCATCCGCCATTTTACCGATGGCGCTATCCACCTGGAGTACGGCCGCACGAACCTGTTCTGATTCAGGGCCGAAGCTGTGTCCTGCGTGGTCTACTTCAGGGAAGTAGAAGGTAATGAGGTGAGGTCTTGTTTCTTCCGGCATTTTGAGCCAGTTAACCACCTGCTGAATACGCTGGTCGTTCGATGTTTTTTCGTGGTATTTGAAATAGTAGGTAGGGCGGATATTCTGGATGGCAGCTTCAGAGCCCACCCAGAAGTAGCTGGCACTCACCATTTTTTGTTTTTCTGCCAGTACCCATAGCGGAGTACCGCCGTACCAGGAACCATCTGGCACAGTAACGGTATCGCCTACACGATAAGTCTCTTTTCTTTTACGGTCATAGAAGGTATTATCTACGAGGCCGTGATGGGCAGGATAAAGACCTGTTATGATAGAATAGTGATTCGGAAAGGTGAGTGAAGGGAAAGCGGGCTGCATGGCCAGGGCGCGAACGCCGGCGCCGGAGAGCCTGAGCAGGTTTTCAGCATGATATTTTTCTGCATAGTCGTACCTGAATCCGTCTATGGAGATCATGATTACGTAAGGTCTTGTCTGATTGGAAGCGCTGTTTACGCGGCCAGGAACAATTTGCTGTGTGGTGTCTTGTGCATGCAGTGTAAAAGCGGCACAGATCAATGTCAGTGTAACTAAAATTAACCGTTTCAATACTTAAATTTTTAGAATTGATCCGGGGGTAACAATAACAGATGGACTTACAACGGGCTGCAATTTACCTAATTAAACAGCAGCCGCCATAAAGTTAATTGGGAGTGGTAAAATGCTGGTTTTATCAGTGTTAAGATCTTGTTATATATAAATCAAAATTAATTATAGCGGAGGCTAATTCTGCTCATCATCTACCTAACGAATTAATACATAAACACATATATCATTTTAATAATTAATTGTTTTTGTATATATTAGCAATCTGAAAAACCATCTTTATTATGACCGACTACACCTTTATGACCACAGAGGAGAATTTTCTATTGCAGGAAGCTTTAAAAAAGAACAGACAGCAACTGACTAAATTCTTCCTGATTGGTGCCGCATTACTCCTGCTGGCTTCTGTGGTTCCTCAAATCATTCTTTACAGCCGTAACACTTCAGAAGATGCTGACCATTCCTTATTTTCCTATACAAATATCTGGTTCTGGATATGGCTGGTAGGCTTTGTGATTACACTGATCTTTGCGTTGATTAAGGTCACAGATATCCGTTACTGGGCCATCAAAAAGGATCTGGTACGATTACAGAAAGGCTTTATACAGGCGCCGTTGGAAGCAGTATATCTTGAAAACAATGACTCACAGACCAATTTCTCTGTTAAGTCTGAAGGCCGCAAGCGTTTGTATTACTGGATGGATGGGGAGCTGGCAGGTTATCGTGCAGGCCAGGAAGTAGAAATCAGTTTTGCAAGATATTCCAGGGTAATCATCAACATAAATAAAAAATAATTCTTTTCTTTACTGCTCACGATTCTCTGAAACGCCTTACTATGAAAACCATCGGAATAAAGCTATTGATACTTGCTGTTTGTATATGCGGAGGCTTATTGCTGATGAAATCCCTTACCACAAAAACTAAATCATCCGTTGCTACCAGGCCGGTATTGCTTTTACATAAAGTAACGGTGAATGGAAAACCGGTGGATAGCATCGTTTATAATAGTAAAGGACATATGACCGCCATCTGGTTTTATGACGACGTTACCGGCAGATGGGATGCACATCATGAATACATCTATGGCACTTCCGACAAGGTAGAAAAAGTACTGGCATACTGGAAAAATGAGCTGATGGAAATTGATTCTCTTTATTACAATGATGACAGCTTTACAAAATATACGGTATCTACCAGGGCTTCTACAGAAGTAACCGGTGATACCCTGCAATTTCAGTTAAACAAATTTGGTAAACCAATACGCATAGGCAATACAGATACTTTTACCCTCGATAATTACCGTTATGTGTCGTACGATGACCTGGAATATATTGATAATAATCTGACCCGTATCATCATGAATGACTATTATATTTTCCCGGCAGATCGCAATGCTGTCGTTAATCATCAGACCATCACAGACATCAGATATGATACGAATCCAAATCCGTTTGCACCGTTATGCCAGGACTATCCTGGTATAACGCGTGAAACGTTTCATCCGTCCATACTTTTCTCCAATGCCACCAACAACATGTTGACCCAGAAAACAACGGATACTTATGGTAGCAACACCAATAATGCCACTATTCAATGCTGCTACAAATACGACGCTACCACCCTGCTACCACTGGAACAAACCTATGAAAAACTGGAGCTGGACGAAGCAGATAAGCCTGTTGTAAAATATTACGGGATACAGTTTTATTATAAGCAGCAGTAAAATACCATTTCCTCTCCTTATTTACTGCTTTTTCTATCAAATTAAGAAGCTGAAAATTGGCATATTAAACATAGGGTTTTTAATATGATAATCCGATTATCACCCGAAAAAAATATTTGCTTACGAAAACGCCATACTGTAGAAGCATAGCCGATTTTGACAGATTTATTTGTGCAGATTTATTGTTGATATTTTTGTGTAGATGTACCTTTGCAATAGTAAAAAACATAAAATTTATGATGACGGCAGCACAATATAAAATACTCAAAAAAGCGCTTGTCGAACAAAGAAAAAAAGTCACCGCTTCTCCTGAAGCAGCTAACAAATTTTTATCTGAATTGGGACTAGATAAAGTTGTGATGGCTCCTCCCAAAGTTACCCCTTCCAAAAAAACTGTAGTTAATAAATCCTCCAAAAAGAAATAATGGTCTTACCTGCCATTTAGTATTTCGTTTTCATTTATTATAAGATTTAATAGCAATGCATATTTATTCATCCGATTCCGGATTGTTTATTGGTTTTCATGGATGTAAAGAGGAATTAAGAGATGATGTTATTACCAATAAAACGCAGCTTAGACCTAGACTAGACAAGCAGCATATATTGTCACGTTCGCACCAAACCTAATACAGATAGTAATTTCAAAAATAATCCAATATAAATAATCAATATCCTTCCATAAGTACATTAGATTTACCCGTCTTTAAAATCGAATATACTTATGAAGCAGATAAACCTATTATTTACTGTTGGCTTACTATTTTTGTTATCCTGCAAAAAAAATGATACAACTTCTCCCCCTCCTACAGTGGAAAAAGAATATCGCCTGTTATCTGTTTATAAAAATGGTATCCTGATGGATACCCTGATATATGATAATGCAGGTAAAGTAACTGACTTTTATTATTATAATATGGTGGCTTATGATAACGTTACAGATACATTCCCACCTAGTCATGCTATCATAACATATGAAAACGGCAGACAAGTCAGGGATAGTGTCTATACCGCAGAAAGCAGAACCCCTCCACTAACCTGGAGATTATATATGGTCTACACTTACACTTATCAACACGATACGTTATACATGCGGTGGAAATATGAGGGAGGTAGTAAGGATAGTCTGTTTTGTTTAGTAGATGATAAGTTGAATATAGTCCAGATGTATTCAAAGGATACTGTAATTAACCCCTATGATAAAGATGCCAAAAAAGTAGAGTATCGGACTAGCAAATATGATGGATATAACCTGATGGAAGAAACTTATTACTACTGGTTTGGAAACAAAGGCTCAAATTTCGATTATACAAATATATATAAAACCTTAAATGTCTATGGAACAGCCAAGAGCCCTTTACTTAGCGTAATGAAGGTTAGTCCCCTGACACTAGCTATTTTGGGCCAGAATCGCTCTCGCGGATCTGTTGGCGCCAATAACCTGCTGAAATCATCCTACTATCAGAACGGTGCTTTGCTATCTTCCAGCACCTATACCCCTACCGTTGATCCGGTAACAGGGTATCTTTCTTCTGAAAGCATAGTGACCGTCGGCGATCCGAACTATCCATCTCCCTATACTCTTTCCTATAAAATGGAAGCAGTTAAATAAAGATATTTAGCAGTCATACTTCTAAAAGCCAGTGGTGAAATTTACTTACCTTGTAAGTAAATTTCACCACTGGCTTTTTATGGATATAGAGAAATTCAGAGAATATTGCCTCTCCCTCCCAGGTGTAACGGAAGAGTTTCCCTTTGGAGAAACTACACTTGTATATAAAGTGATGGGGAAGATGTTTGCTTTAACTGACCTGGAAGAATTTGAGTCTGTTAACCTGAAGTGCGATCCTGATGAGGCTGTGGAGCTCCGTGAACGCTATGAGGGCGTTACACCGGGTTATCACATGAATAAAAAGCACTGGAATACCGTCAGTATGCATTCCAATATCTCCAATAAGCTTATCCTGGAGTGGACTAAGAATTCTTACGACCTGGTTGTGAAAGGCTTACCTAAGAAAGTACGGGAAGAATTGGGCCAATAAAGCCGGTCATCCAATTTTGATTGGAGAATGCAGCGGCTTTTCATTATTTTGCGCCATTCCAAAAACAAATTTACCGTTTATGAGAAAATGGCTGCTACTGGCCTATGCCGTACTGTTCCTGATACCGGTTGTCACCAAAGCCGTAAACCAGGACTCACTCTGGATGTACGAACACTATACCAAAAAGGAAGTCTACATCCCTATGCGTGATGGTGTAAAACTCTTTACATCTATCTACATTCCTAAGGACCAGTCGGAGAAACATCCGTTTCTGATGACCCGCACGCCTTATTCTGCCGGTCCTTATGGCGAGAATAACTACCGTACTTTATACCGCAATCATTATCTGCAGTACCTGAAAGAGGGCTACATCATGGTAATCCAGGACGTTCGTGGCTGCTGGATGAGTGAAGGTACATTTGTAAACGTTCGCCCTTTTAACCCGAATAAGACTAAAAAAGATATCGATGAAGCCAGCGACACCTATGATACGGTTGACTGGCTCGTAAAGAACATTGCCGGCAATAACGGTAACCTGGGTATCTTCGGTATCTCCTACCCTGGTTTTTACTCTACCATGGGTGCTTTAAGCAATCACCCCGCTGTGAAGGCGGTTAGTCCGCAGGCGCCGGTTACCGACTGGTTCATGGGCGACGACTTCCACCACAACGGTGCCTTCTTTATCAGCGATGGCTTCTCCTTCTATACCGTTTTCGATCATCCGCATCCAAAACCAACGCAGGTGGGCCCTCCGGGTTACGACTATTACACCCACGACAACTATAAATTCTACCTGGAAACAGGTCCGCTGAAAAACTTCGCCAAAATCATCGGCGACAGCGTTCCTTTCTGGCATGAAATGTATGCCCATCCTACCTATGACGACTGGTGGAAAGCGCGTAACGTACGTAATTTCCTGACCAACGTTAAGCCGGCTATGCTGGAAGTAGGTGGTTTATTTGATGCGGAAGACTGCTTCGGTGCCTGGAATACCTATAAAGCGATTGAGCAGCAAAGCAAAAGCACTAATAACCGTATCGTGATGGGTCCGTGGTACCATGGTCAGTGGGCTTCCAATGATGGTACCCATCTGGGCAATGTTCGTTTTGGCTCCAATACCTCTGAATGGTACGCCAACAACGTGGAAATTCCTTTCTTCAACTATTACCTGAAAGGCAAGGGCCAGGCTGACCTGGCAGAAGCTACCATCTTCTTCACCGGTGAAAACAACTGGAAAAAGCTGCCGGCATGGCCTCCTGCTGCCATGCAGCAAAAGCCTGTTTACCTGCAGCCTGATGGCGGCTTGTCTTTCAACAAGCCTACAGCTGCGGCCAGCTATACCGAGTACCTGAGTGATCCTGCCAAACCGGTACCCTATACTGATGGCGTTCACCATAGCCGTACCATCAACTACATGACAGATGATCAGCGCTTTGCCGGACGTCGCCCTGATGTAGCAGTATTTGAGTCTGCCGTACTGGACAACGACGTAACCCTTGCCGGTCCTGTGGTTGCTGACCTGATTGCCAGCACCAGCACTACAGATGCCGACTTTGTGGTTAAAGTGATTGATGTATTCCCTAATGACTTCAAATACGAAGAAGATGCGCCAAGTGAGCACCGTCGTGTGCCTTCTGCGACATACCCAATGGGAGGTTATCAGATGCTGGTTCGTGGAGAGATCATGCGTGGTAAGTTCCGCAACAGCTTTGAAAAACCGGAAGCCTTTGTTCCTAATCAGCCTGCAGCCGTGAAATTCACGATGCCGGATGTGGCTCATACTTTCAAGAAAGGCCACCGTATCATGATCCAGGTACAGAGCAGCTGGTTCCCGCTGGTAGACAGAAACCCGCAACAGTTCCTGGATATCTACAAAGCAGATGCGAAAGACTTTATCAAGGCTAATATCCGTATCTATCATGATGCGCAACACCCTTCCAGTGTGATACTGCCGGTTTTAAATAATTAAGCATCTTTATAGAATATTTAAAAAACGCGTTTCTACTCAATAGAGACGCGTTTTTTATTTAGACAGATGATTAATGGGCTTGCTGCTGTTTTGTTTATTTGGAATTGGCATCTTCGATGCCATTTCGGTGGGTTCCGTCTCTACTGGTCGAGAGTGGGCTGACCCCCGGAATTACGAAATCTTTTGCCTTTTATTTCGCGTAAAACCGCATTCTTCCGCCGCCGCCCCATTCTATCCAGTCGGCAGCGCCTCCGTTCAGGGTTTTGAGTCCTATTTGAACAAAACCATGTTTGGCGATATTATACCGGAAGCCTATACGAAGGAACCATTTCCCTTTTTCGTTGTCGCGCTGCACCAGGTAAACGCCCGCCTGTGTCACCAGTTCAAACCGGCTGATATGAATAGCGTGTCCTGCGTGCAGTCCCATCAGCATTTTATCGCCGGCATTGGCAGTACCGTAGCGGTCTTTATAGATATAGCCCAAACTCCCGTCGTAAAAGCCGTCTATTCCGCCCCCTACGCTCCCGAAATTGCTATAGCGGTAGTCGTAGTCCAATACCAGCGATCCGGTGCCGTAATGGGCTTTAATGCCAAGGTCACTGCTTAGCTGCACCAACCCCAGGGCGCCATAAACCGATAATTCGTGGTAATGGTGCACCGGAGTGATGGGCGTATAGACACAAGTGGGCCTTCGTGGGGCTATATACGTACTATCAATTTGCGTTCTGGCGATTTTGGCGATTGCATTATAGTGATAGCGGAAGCCCACATTCAGGCCCAGCATATTCAGGCCCAGGTTGGGCATGAACATCCGGCCATTGGAAAAATGTGTGAGATCTACCCCGTAAACGATATCAAACATATCAGAGATCTTCCAGACACCACCTACATCCGCATTAAAATACACGGCCACCTTGGAGCCGATAGCATCGTTGTAGGGGTTCTTCAGGGAATCGTAAGGCGCCAGGTCGTAGGTAACGCCGAGGGATAACCCCGCTACAAAATGGTGTCTGGGCCTTTGGTGAAAGGGCGCATAGAAAAAGCCGTACAGGCCACTGGGATAGCCCAGTTCATTGGGGTTGCCGATATTTCCCGTATAAAACCCGATGCCGTAGCTGGGGCAATTGAAAACCCGCTGCCAGTTTTGTTTGCCCGCAGATTGCCAACCCAGGCGTATTTCCGCAGATTTATAGCCGTTATCCAGGGCACTTTGAAAATTCGGATTTCCATTCCCTTCGTATATATGAATGCCGGCATGGAGTTTAAGCTCCAGGTATCTGTGGCTGCCCAGGTTCGGGTCTTTGATGGCTGTCTGCCATAGGTTTGTGGTGTCCTGCGCGAAAGTGATGGTTGATATCAGGAGCAGGTAACAAAAAACGAATATTTGCTTCATAAGACCATAGATGCCAGAACATTCAACAATTGCGCTTATCATTTTGTTGGAACACATATTTGCTTAACTTGCGTCAACATCCCTTAAAACAATAAAGGCTACAAACAACATTATGATGAAAAAATACCTTTTGCTGGGAGCACTCGGATTATTATCCGTACAAGGTTTCAGCCAGACAAAACCGGCAGCAAAAGCTGCGGTGAAACCGGCCCTCAAACCAGCAGCTACTCCGCTGAAAACCCGTATAGACAGCGTTAGCTATGGCATTGGCCTGAGCATCGCAGAAAATATTCATGCACAAGGCCTGGATAACCTCAACGTAGCGATGTTAAGTAAAGCCATCCAGGATGTGCTGAAAAAGAATCCTCAGTTACTTACCAAAGATCAAGCAGATATGAGTATCAGTAATTACTTACAACAGCTGAAGGCAGAGAAATATGCCAAAAACAAAGCTGTTGGTGAAAAATTCCTGGCAGAGAACAAGTCAAAACCAGGTATAGTGACCTTACCTGATGGTTTACAATACCAGATCATCAAAGAAGGCGACGGTGCAAAACCTACCCTGCAGGATAAAGTTAAAACCCACTACCACGGTACTTTAATCGATGGTACTGTGTTCGACAGTTCTGTAGAAAGAGGTGAACCGATTTCCTTCCCGGTAAGCGGTGTTATCAAAGGCTGGACAGAAGCTTTACAGCTGATGCCCGTTGGTTCTAAATGGAGACTGTTCATCCCTGCCGACCTGGCATACGGAGACCGTCAGGCGGGTCCTACCATTCAGCCAGGCAGTGCCCTCATCTTTGATGTGGAGCTGTTGGAAATCGTTAAATAAGGACTTTTCCAATAAACAAAAAAAGACCTGCCAATTGCTGGCAGGTCTTTTTTGTTTATTGGTGGTGGTATTAAGCTTGTTTGAACACGCGTGGCCTACGTTGTTCCAGCAGCATAAAATCCGCCAGCACCATGGCTGTAACGGCTTCCAATACAACAGGTACACGCAGGGCGATACACAGGTCGTGCCTGCCTTTCACGCTGAATGTTTCTACTTCTCCACTTTTAATATTGAGGGTTTGCTGCTCTTTGGGCGTACTGGACGTAGGTTTTACGGCTATACGAAAAACGAGCTGGTTACCGTTGGTGATGCCGCCAACTACGCCACCAGCGTTGTTGGTAGCTGTTTTACCGGTTTTATCCAGTATCGGGTCATTATGTTCCAGCCCTTTCATTTTAGCCGCTGCAAAGCCAGCACCGAATTCGATGCCTTTTACGGCAGGGATGGCAAAAACAGCGTGTGCCAGCGCGGACTCCAGCGAATCAAAGAATGGCTCACCAAGGCCGATAGGCAGTCCATCCACACGGCATTCTACAATACCGCCCACAGAGTCTTTCGCTGCAATGGCAGCTTCCAGGCCCGCTTCCGGATCAGGATTACCACCCACTTCTGTTATTACAGCATTTACGCTGATACTGTCGCCCAGTATCTTTTTTGCGATGGTACCTGCGGCTACGAGGTTGAGGGTCAGGCGGCCACTGAAGTGACCACCACCGCGATAGTCTTCAAAGCCACCATATTTTTCGGTAGCTACGAAGTCGGCATGGCCCGGACGAGGAAACTCACGGAGCTTCTCATAATCCGTACTGCGGGTATTATTATTTTCGAAGAGAATAGTTACCGGTGCGCCTGTAGTGTGGTCGTTGAATACGCCAGACTTCAGGTACGGCAGGTCTTCTTCTTTACGGGGAGTAGTTCCTCTGGAGCCACCTTTACGTCTTTCCAGGTCAGGAAGAAAATCTTCCTGTTTTAAAGGAATGCCGGCAGGAACGCCATCGATATTTACGCCAACGCTGGCGCCATGGGATTCCCCAAAAACATTAACCCTGAATAATCTGCCAAAACTGTTCACGCACTGATAATTTAAGATGAAATATGATGATGAAAACTACGTTTATGCATTCACTGCAATATCAACCTTTCCGTTGATAAGTTTCAGGTGATCGTAGAATTCAGGATATGACTTGTTAATAGCTTCTGCATTTTCAATTACGACCGGAGCATCTGCCGTTAATGCTGCTACTGCGCAGGCCATGGCAATACGGTGATCATTGCATGAGCTGACGGTAGCGCCTTTGATACCGGTACCACCATGTACCAGCATTTCATCGCCATTCAGATCAATACGGATACCCATTTTACCAAATTCCTGTTGCAGCGTAAGTCCGCGATCACTTTCCTTATGCGCCAGGCGACTCACACCTTTTATTTTGGTGATACCATCGCAATTAGCTGCCAGAGCAACTATCGGCGGGAACAGATCAGGACAGTCAGTAGCATCAAATTCAAAAGCCTTCAGGTTATGTTTCTCAATGTTGATGGTAAACATGCCCGGCATGATGTAAGCGCCTGCTTTTTGCAGTGCTTCCAGAATAGCTTTATCAGATTGAGCAGATTCAGTATTAAGATGATGTACTTCTGCTTTACCTGCAACGGCAGCAGCTACGAGCAAAAAGGCAGCTCCACTCCAGTCACCTTCCACGGTATATTCCTTTGCTTGATATTGTTGTTTTTTACCGAAATGGAAAGTTTCAAAATTTTGTTGCTGAACGGCAACACCGAAGTGCTTCATCAGCTGAAGGGTTAATGCAATGTATGGTTTGCTTTTCAGGTCCTGTACCGTGATGGTTACATCTTCTGCTGCAGCACCGTAGGCCATCAGGAGTCCGGTGAGAAACTGAGAGCTGAGGCTACCATCTATCGTGATATCTTTCGGACGGAGCGGCCCCTGTATATGCAGTGGCAGCTTACCTTCGCGGGAAGTGACTTTTACATCCAGCTGTGGCAATACTTCTTCGAAGAAATTCATCGGGCGGGTAGTAAGACTACCATGTCCGTTGATCGTTACCGGTTGTGATGCCAGCGCAACAACGGGCGTGAACATACGGATACCGAGTCCGGATTCGCCGCAGTTGATCTCGTCATATTTAGGATGCACGCCATTACTTTCTATGGTGATATGATCCTCGTGACGGGTAATAGTGGCACCCAGTTTATCAGCCACATCCAGTGCAGCCAGACAGTCGTTGCTCAGTCCGGGATTGCGGATAATGCTTTTTCCATTTGCCAGCAGTGCTGCAGCCACAGCGCGTTGCATGGCGCTTTTGGATGGATTGGCGGTAACCGTTCCGGATATTCTGGCAGGTGATACAGTAACTTGCATATATTAAATTCGTACAGCCGTTTTATTTAGTTAGAAAATTTATAGTCCCTGCAGCATTTCTTTCAGCTCTGCAATAGGAACAGGCATTGTGGTTGCTTTTCCTATCTTCTCCAGCAATACAAAATGTATAGCATCTTTCTCCCGTTTTTTATCCAGTTTGAAGATATCAAAAACAGCATCTTTATCAGAAGTAAATGCAACAGGCAACTGGTAATCATTGATCAGGTTAATGATCCTGAGGGTCTGATCATTGGGGAAACCCATGAGTTGTTCGGAGAAGCGGGAAGCGGCTACCATACCGATAGCAACAGCTTTGCCATGCGCGATATGCTCAATTTTCTCCACTGCATGTCCGAGGGTATGGCCGAAGTTCAGCCAGCGGCGTGGCCCGGTTTCGAACTCATCTTCCAGTACTACCTTTGTTTTTGCATCCACCGATTTTTCTACCAGGTATTGTAAGACGTCTACATCTCTGGCTAATGCCTTTTGTTTATTTGCTTCGAGAAAATCAAACAACTCCGCATCCATGATACAGGCGTATTTGATAATCTCTGCAAAACCGTTATGCCATTCTTCATCAGGCATGGTTAACGGTAACGTATAATCGAAGAGGATGAATTCAGGTTGTGTAATGGTACCCAGGAGATTCTTTTGTTTGCCGTGGCTGACACCATTTTTTCCACCAATGCTTGCATCTACCTGCGCCAGTAACGTTGTAGGAACAAATCCGAAAGGAATGCCGCGCATATAAATGCTGGCTGCGAAGCCGGCAACATCCGTCATCATACCTCCGCCGATGCCTACCAGTGTAGTTTTGCGGTCGGCCTCGTAACTGATCAGTCCATCAATGATTTTCTCAACAGTGGCCATGTTTTTCACATCTTCACCGGAGGGAATAACAATTTTTTTCCATTGATGGAGTTTCGCTCCATGATGACGTTCAACGTTTTCGTCGATCACCAGCACGGAGCGGTTGATATCCACATGATTGCCCAGTTGCAGCAGGCTTTCGCCCAGGAAGTACCTGGTAGCCTGCTGCTTGAATTGGTGCGTTTGTATCTTCATACTACTACTTTTCTTCGTTCATTATTCTGTTCTGGCGATTGATAGATTCCAGGTGAACAGCGTCGAAGTATTTGGTGATGAATTCTTTTGTCAGGCCGAGTTTTTCGCCCTTAGCGATGTTACGCTCCAGAATTTCATTCCAACGGTTAGTTTGCAGAATGGTGATGTTGTTTTCTTTTTTGTATTGACCGATTTTCTCAGCAATTTTCATACGGTTGCCCAGCAGCAGCATGATCTCATCATCTACCTGGTTGATCTGCGCACGCAGTTTTTCCAGTGCAGTGTTGAATTCGCTCTTATCGGAATGTTCACGACGCCATACGATACCGTCGAGGATTTCCGCCAGTTTCTCAGGAGTTACCTGTTGTTTGGCATCAGACCATGCGTTATCCGGATCGATGTGAGTTTCCAGCATCAGACCATCGTAATCCAGGTCGATAGCTTCCTGGGAAACTTCCTGCAGGATATCACGACGACCGGAGATATGGCTTGGATCGCAGATCATTGGCAGTTCAGGCATACGGCGTTTCAGTTCGATTGCCAGGTGCCACATTGGAGCATTTCTGTAAGTAGTATTACCGTAGCTGGAGAAACCGCGGTGGATCAGACCTACTTTGCTGATACCAGCTTTCTGGATTCTTTCAACAGCACCGAGCCAGAGTTCCAGGTCAGGGTTGATCGGGTTTTTGATCAGTACAGTTGTATCAACACCTTTCAGTGCATCTGCCACTTCCTGAACAGAGAAAGGATTCACAGTAGTACGGGCTCCTACCCAAAGGATATCCACACCGAAGTGCAGGGCATCTTCTACCTGTTTAGCGGTAGCTACTTCCACAGCTACTGGCAGACCGGTCAGTTCTTTAGCTTTTTGCAGCCAGGGTAAACCTTTGGTACCGATACCTTCGAAAGAACCCGGGCGGGTACGAGGTTTCCAGATACCTGCACGTAAAACGTCCACTTTACCTGTTTTCTGTAATCTCAGTGCGGTAGCGAGTACCTGCTCTTCCGTTTCTGCACTGCAAGGGCCGGAAATGATCAACGGCTTTTTATCCGATGAAGGATCGGAGAATTTGGTGTTAGCAAGAATCTGCTCCATTGTAGTATGCTGTTCCATAGTATTAAGTTACTGCGTTTTATTAGATTATTGTTATTTCAGGATCTTCCTGATTTTATTTGATTTTTGAATAAGCTTGTAGAAGGTATCGTAATCTTCTTCTTCCAGTAATGTTTTCATTTGCTGTAACTGATTGATATGTTCATCCAGTACATCTAAAACGTTACTACGATTATGTTTGAAGATAGGCACCCACATATCCGGGGAACTTTTAGCGAGGCGCACGGTAGATTCGAAACCACCACTTGCCAGTTCAAAAATGCGGCCCTGTTCTTTTTCTTTCTTCAATACTGTTAATGCCAGTGCGAAGGAAGTGATATGGGAGATATGAGAAACATATGCCGTGTGCAGGTCATGTTCTTCCGCATTCATATATACGGTGCGCATCTGCAACTGGTCTACCATATTCTCAACTACTTCCAGTGCATCATCATCACTGTTTTTCACATCACACAATACCATTGTTTTATTGGCAAACAGGTTCCTGACAGCGGCGTCAGGTCCGCTATACTCGGTGCCGGCCATCGGATGGGCCGCTACAAAGCGTCCTCTGTTTGGATGACCGGCAACGAGTTGCAAGATGATATTTTTAGTAGAACCTACGTCCATAATTACCTGTCCCGGCTTCACCTTATCCATCAGTGTTGGCAGTACTTTCAGCACCGCATCCACCGGAATGGCAAGGATAATAAGGTCCGAGCGGGTGAGTGCATCTTCCAGAGAAGCGCCCTCATCGATGATATGCAGTTCCTTTGCGCGTTCGAGGTGCTCCGGCGACTGATCCACACCGATGATATGACTGGCCACACCCTTTTCTTTAAGGCTGAGTGCCAGCGAACCGCCGATAAGACCTGTTCCTATTATTGTTGCAATCATCGTTTATTACTTGTTAATGGTGGATTTAATTCTTGATATCGCTTCGTCAAATACTTTGACATCCTGACAAAGGCTCACTCTGATATATCCGTTACCGTTAGATCCGAAGATGCCGCCCGGTGTAATGAATACGCGTGATTTATAGAGTACTTCGTCGCTGACTTTATAACCATCTGCATAACCTGCAGGAATCTTTGCCCATACGAACATACCTACCTGGTCTTTATCATAAGTACAACCGATGAGGTCCAGCAGTTCAAATACTTTTTCACGGCGGCCACGGTAGATGGCATTGAGCTGGTCGTACCAGTCTTTACCAAGTTCCAGTGCCTTAACAGCGGCCATTTGCAGTGGCTGGAACATACCGGAGTCCATATTGGATTTGAAACGGAGTACTTCGTTGATCCATTCTGCTTTTCCACACAACATGCCTACGCGCCAGCCTGCCATGTTAGATGATTTACTGAGCGAGTTTAACTCGAGTACGACATCTTTAGCGCCTTCTTCCTGGAGCAGACTTAAAGGCTCTTCATTCAGGATAAAGCTGTACGGATTATCATGACAGATGAGGATGTTATTGTCTTTACCAAAAGCGATGAGTTTTTTTGCGAACTCACGGGTAGCTTTGGCACCGGTAGGCATGTTCGGGTAGTTTACCCACATCAGCTTTACTTTGCTGAGGTCTGACTTAGCCAGTGCATCGAGGTCCGGCAACCAGTTATTTTCTTCAGTCAGGTTATAATCGCGAACAGTAGCACCGCTGAGATTAACAGCAGAGCGGTAGGTCGGGTAACCCGGGTTAGGTACCAGTGCTTCATCACCTGCCTGGAGATAGGTCATGCAGATATGCATGATACCTTCTTTAGAGCCGATGAGTGGTAAAACTTCCGTATCCGGATTCAGCGTAACGTGATAATAGCGTTGATACCAGTCAGCGATAGCCTTACGCAGTGCAGGGATACCTTTATAGCCCTGGTATGCGTGTGTATTGGGGAGTGCGGCATTGGTGTGCAATGCTTCCACTACCGAAGGATGAGGAGGCAGGTCGGGGCTTCCGATCCCCAGGTTAATCACCTTAGGGCTCTGCTGGTTCATCTCTTCGATTTCGCGCAGTTTTTTAGAGAAGTAGTATTCTTCTGTTCCTTGTAATCTTTTAGCTACCTGTATCTGCATATTACCACTAGTTATTAAAGCGTTTTACCTTTTTTATAGATACCTAATACTTTGAGGTGTTCGGTATGTTGTTCAATTTCTTTTAATGCCTGCTGGAAGTGATCCAGGTTATCAAACTCCATGTCTGCGTGGAAGTAATAGTTCCATACTTTAGCCGGGATGGGGAAAGACTGCAGTTTGGAGAGGTTGATACCGGCGTTGGCGATTCTTGTAAGTACTTCAGCGAGGCTACCGCGTTCGTGACTTGTCTGGAAGTAAACGGAGGCTTTATTAGCGTCTGGTGCTGTTTCCACCGGTGTTTTAGATACTGCCAGGAACCTGGTATAATTATTTTTATTGGTATGGATATTAGGAGCGATGATATCGAGTTCGAAGATTTCTGCTGCCAGTTTACCGGCGATAGCGGCGGTAGATTTTAATTTTTTATGGCGAACATGTTTGGCAGAGAGGGCGGTATCTTCCGTTTCTACCAGTTTGATATGGGGATATTTTTCGAGGAAGTCCATACACTGTAGCAGCGCCATTGGGTGAGAGTGTACTTCCCTGATATCCTCCATTGTTTGTCCTGGTAATACCATCAGGTGTTGATTGATTTGCAGGTAGATTTCTCCGGTTACGTGCAGGCCTGAGTTTTTGATCAGGCTATAGTTAGGGAGGATGCTACCGGCGATGGAGTTTTCGATGGCCATGATCCCTGCGTCCACATCAGGTTGTTGTTTCACTTTCCTGACCAGTTCGGCGAAAGAGCCGCAGCATTCGATTTCGGTATTTTTTCCGAAATAAGACTGGGCAGCCACCTGGTGGAAACAACCTTCAAAACCCTGAATCGCTATTTTCATGTGTATATAATTGATTTTTTTGTGTTTTAGTTGTTGTAGCAACTAGTTACCTAAAACAGAAAGGGCCCCGATCTCGGGACCCTTTGCTGAAGAACTTTATATTTTAAAGTTTGATTATCGCAAACGAGTCCCTGTCTTCTTCGCATAAAAGAAGTAAGAGAAGTAATAAAAAAAGTAAGTAGAGAATTGAACTGACATATTTTAATTTTTGCTATAATCAAAAAGGCCTCCCGTTTCCCGGGAGGCCTCTTTTGTAGTTTCTTTTATTTTAGTTTACAAACGACCTCCCTATTCCTGGTACCAGAAATAATAAAAGCCAAAAAATCCAAAAGTCGTTTGTGTTGTCATTGTCTGTTTTCGATTGTGGAACAAAAATACAACTGGATTCTAATTATCCAATAGCAGAAGAAGAAAAATATGATTTTTTTAAAAAAGACTACCGTTTATTGAAATTTATTTAAAACAGAAAAAAATATAAATAGATGATTGTAAGGAGTGATGATAGATTTTTGATGAGGTGATGATCTTTTTTCGGAGATAACAGTAAAATCTGCCTGTCAGGATAACAATGGGGTTGCGTGATTTAGCTGGAGGGGATAAAAATTAGCCAATTATGGCTCATTTTTTAATAGGATGTATTGGAAGATAGAAGGGTTAGCTATCAGCATCATGGCTTTGCCTGTGGATATATAACAAATGTTAATTATATATTAGATATAAAAAATAAAAACCGCTCCGGGATCCGGAGCGGTTTATTATATAATATGCGTTTAAGGCAAAATTATTTTTTAACAGCTTTAACAGCGGTATCAGCAGCAGCTTTAACAGCAGAAGCAGCAGAATCAACAGTAGCTTTAGCTGAATCAGCAGCAGCGTTAACTGCAGCATTAGCAGCGTTAGCAGCTGAATCGATAGTCTGAGTAGCAGCAGCTGCAGTAGAATCAGCTTTCTGCTCAGTAGAACCGTTACCGCAAGCAACTGCGAATACACCGAAAGCAAGAGCTAAGAAACCAAATTTGATTACGTTCTTCATTGTACAATAATTTAGGATGTTTTTTGAATGATTTAACCTTTATACCGGGATCACCCAAAAGGTAACCCAGTATTTTAAAAATTTTTTTTTCGGTACTTTGGGTTACCAAAAGCCAAATAACTGTATAAAGAGTGAAGCAGATTCAAGACATAGCAAAAGACAGGGAATTGTTGCTGGGATTGGCAAAGAATGATGGTAAGTCATTGGAAATCATCTATTCTGAGAATTTTCCGCCGGTTTTGCGGATGATTTATCAGTATAATGGATCTGAAGATGACGCCAAGGATGTTTTTCAGGAAGCTGTGATCATATTATATGAAAAGGCTTGTAAAGGTGACTTTACCCTTACCAGCAGGCTGAAAACATTTTTATATTCTGTTTGCCGCCACCTCTGGCTCAAAAAACTGCAGAGCAGCCATGGTATGTATGCCCTGCCCACCGAATTGGAGGAAATTATCCCGGCAGAAGATATTGTGGATGAACACCAGGAGAAAGACGAACAGTTCAGGGTAATGGAGTCTGCCATGGGAAGTATCGGTCAGCCGTGCAAAACGATCCTGGAAGATTATTATATGTACAGGAAAAGTATGCAGGAAATTGCGGAGAAATTTGGCTATACCAACGCGGAAAATGCCAAAAATCAGAAGTATAAGTGCCTGATGCGTCTCAAGAAACTATTTTTCGATAAATACAATACATCATTATAAGGAGCAGCCATGAAAGAAGATTTATTTCTCATCAGTGAAATTGAGCGTTATCTCGAAGGAGAAATGAGCATGCAGGAAAAGGCTGCTTTTGATGAACTGCGCCGTACCAACCCGCAGATTAACCGCCAGGTGGAAGAACATCAGCTCCTCCTTCAGGAACTGGAACACCTCGGTAATCGCAGGAGCCTGCAGGCACAGATGAATGCCATCCACCAACAGCTGGACATGCCACAGATCCGCCAGGAAGCGGTTGCTGCCAACGATGCGGTAAAAAAATCCCGTATCCGCCGCCGTACCATCGCCAACCTCGCCGCTGCCGCATGTATCGCATTGGTGACCTCCCTGTCTACCATCGCCATCATCCAGAATACTACCCGCAACAAATCCGTTGCCCAGTATGAAGATGTAAGACGTGTACTCAACAATATCCAGCGCTCCCAAAACGCACTGATCAACGATATTAACAATAAAAATAAAGCACCTGTCAACCCAGGCACCTACGGTGGTACCGGCTTCGCTGTTTCCGGCAACGGTTACATCGTTACCAACCTCCACGTAGTAGCCGGGGCCGACTCTATCTACGTACAGAACACTAAAGGTGAAGCCTATAAGGCTGTGAGCGTCTTTGAAGATATTTCCAGTGATCTGGCCGTACTCAAAATTGCTGACAGCACCTTCAAAAGCCAGCCACTGCCATACACCCTCAAGCCCCAGAGCATTACCCTCGGCGAAGAGGTATTTACCATGGGTTACCCCAGAGATGAAATCGTTTACGGCAAAGGTTATATCAGCGCCAAAACAGGTTTCAATGGCGACACCACCGCCTACCAGGTATCTATCCCGGTTAACCCGGGCAACAGCGGCGGCCCCCTCCTGGATGCCAAAGGTGATATCGTTGGTATCATCACCGGCAAACAAACCACCGCTGACGGCATCGCCTTTGCAGTCAAATCAGCACACCTGAAACGACTCCTGGACGAAATGCCTAAAGACAAACAGGCCAAAAAAGAATGGGCACATAAAAGCAAACTGGAAGGCCTGAACAGAGTAGACCAGATCAAAAAAGTGGAAGAATTCGTTTACCTGGTAAAGGTTTATAACTAATAAACGTCCCTGTTAATTTAACAGTTTTCCTCCTGTTGAGGTAGATGAAACATCACTGTTATGATAATAACAGATTCATTAGCTGGTGAGGTTATGATTAAAGAGCTTCATTGTCAATGTAATAGCAGATTCATTACCCAATGAAAGTTTATCACTAATAAACACCACTGTTAATATAAAAACAGCTTCGTTTACCCGGTAATTTTATACCTGATAATCACGACTATCAATATTCTAACAGGCGTCCCCCAAAAGGACGCCTGTTTTATTTTTATTGTACCATTGATAAAAAAAACCGAATTTGGACCAACGGCGTATTTATGAGGCAACAGGATTATACAGTGATCAGTGACCCGGATTTACTTCAGTTAATCAGGGAAGGACAGGTACATGCCTTTAATGAGGTATATGCCCGTTATTTCAAACTGCTGTACAAATACGCCTATAATATCCTCCGCAACGAAGCAGAATGCAATGATGCCATACAGGAAATCTTCGTCTGGATTTGGGAAAACCGCGAAACACTGGAAGTGAGCTCCCTCAAAGGTTACCTCCTCGCAGCCGTACGCTACAAACTGGCCCGCACCATACAAACCAGTAAACGCAGGGCCGAAATTCTCTCCAACACCACTACCCATACCACTTTTACCCAGCTGGACGACGACCTCGCCGTCAAAGAACTGCGCCAAGTCATCAGCGACTTTACAGACTCCCTCCCACCCCGCTCCCGGGAAATATTCCGGCTTAGCCGCCTGAATCACCTTACCAACAAGGAAATTGCTTCTCAACTGGGTATCTCCGAGAAAACAGTAGAAAATCAGCTCACCATTGCATTGAAAAAATTACGGACCGACCTGGGAAAAAGAATGCTTACCATCTTCTTTCTTTAAAAAAATTTTCTTTCTCTTTGGGGGATACCTCCCGTTCATGTCCCTATATATCTGGAGCAAGCTCCGTCTGCGATATGATGAACAATGAAAAAATGAACGGGATTCTTCTGCGAATCATCGAAAATACTGCCACTGATGAGGATCTTGCGGCTTATGCCGCCTGGTGTGATCATATGCAGCACCGTCAGCTCCAGCCGGAAAACCTGGATGAACTGGAATCGGCCATCCTCCAAAATATTCACTCAGCAGCAGGGATCACCAAATCCACACGCGTCTTCAGGTGGAAAGCCATGGCAGCAGCAGCCATGGTGGCTGGTTTAATTACAGGTGGTGTATATATCTACCATCATCTCTCCCAGCAAAATCAAACAAAAAATCAATCTCTCGTAAATAATCTTCCAACAGATCTTCCCGCAGGAAAAAACAAAGCCACACTAATTCTTGCCAATGGAAAAAAGATTGCGCTGGCAGATTGCGCCAATGGCAAAATCAGCGAGGAAGCCGGATCTGATGTAAACAAAACCGCGGCAGGCAGCCTGGAATATCATGCTACCAACGGCGACAATAACGCCGCCCCACAGTTCAATACGCTGCAAACAGCCAGAGGGGAACAATATGTGCTTGGTTTACCGGATGGCACCAGGGTATGGGTCAATGCTTCCAGTACACTTACCTTCCCTACTTCTTTTAAAGGTTTGAAAAACAGGAGTGTAACCATCACCGGAGAAGCCTATTTCGAAGTGGCACCCAATGCTGCCCAGCCTTTCCTTGTACACAATGGAACACAGGAAATCGCCGTACTGGGAACCAGTTTTAATGTGAATAACTACCCTGACGAACCTGCTTCTAAAATCACACTGCTACAGGGTGCAGTGAAAATAAATGACAAAGTGCTGAAGCCAGGCCAGCAGGCCGTAACCGGACAGGATGGTGTTTTGAAGATAAATACCGTTGAAACCAGCAGCGTTATTGCCTGGAAAAATGGCTACTTCGAATTCAATGACGAGAACATCTTCGAAATCATGCGCAAAGTTTCCCGCTGGTATGATGTAGATGTTGTATACAACGGAGAAATTCCCATGAATAAAATGGAAGGCTCCATATCACGGCAGGACAGCGTTTCCAGGTTATTAAACACCATACAAAGGGCAGGCCTGTTAAGATTCAGTATTGAACAGAAGAAAATTGTCGTAAGTAAATATTAATAACAACAAATGCTTGAATTAAATATGAGTCAGCTTTAGTCAGGATATGTATCAAAACAGTGAACACTAGCCATAAAACACATAGTCACCAGTAAAAAGTCAGCTTTAATGAATGATCACAGTGAACAAGGATCTGTACAACACTCCATTTTCATTGATAATCTGCAAATCCACCGCTTTATGAATTAAACAGTAATCACAATGCTCTGCTCATAGGAATGCAGAACAACTATCCAAAATCAGTATTAAAATCCAACACCAGAAACGGTATGAAATTGAACCTTCAAAACGAATGCAGGGCAAGCTATTGTCCGCGCAAAAATGTCATTGCAATTATGCGTCTACTTACTACTTTGCTACTGACAGCAATCGTCACACTCAGCGCGCAGGCAAGCGCACAGAAAGTAACACTATCTGAGAAAAATGCCTCCCTGATCAGCGTGATTCATAAAATCAGGAATCAGACAGGCTATAATTTTTTCTATGTAAAAGATCATATCAGCAGTGCCACCCCGGTTGATGTGGAACTGAAAGATGCCTCACTTACAGAAGCCCTGAATGAGGTTTTCGAGCACCAGCCACTTACCTATTCCATCGAGGGTAAGGATATTACGATCCGTAAAAAAGCGGTTGCACAACCTGCTGTTGCTGCAATAGCTGTCAACGACTTTTCCGGCAGGATACTGGATGAAGAGGGCAACCCGCTGCCTTTTGTAAGCGTAGTGATCAAAGGCACCCAGAAAGGCGCCATCACAAAGGCGGATGGTAGCTTCACCCTGAATGCAAAAAATGGTGATATACTGCTCGTTACCTCTATTGGCTTTGAGCCACAGGAGATTGTCTACAATGGCCAGTCTACGCTTAATATCAACATGAAAAAATCTACCAACAGTCTAACTGATGTGGTAGTAATTGGATATGGCGCAGTTAAACAGAAAGAGCTTACCGGTGCGGTTACAACTGTAAAAGGTAAAGACCTGAATATTGGCGCTACTACCAGCTTTCAGGCAGCGCTTCAAGGTAAGGCAGCCGGCGTTCAGGTAATGCAGGCTACCGGTCAGCCAGGTGCCGGCATCAAAGTACAGATCAGAAGTA